>JBNASR010000065.1:0-4130 GCA_049717425.1 Microgenomates group bacterium
TGGACAGTCAATTTTTATGGTAGTAAATCAGGTATCAGGCAACTTGCTCAACAAAGCAAAGCTGATGAGCCAGATTTTATCATGCCTGAGGGTTTAATTTGTGTAGGCCGATTAGACGCCGCAAAAATCGCTGCTAATATTTATCTTAACGATAAAGGCGTGGTTTTAAAAACAAATAAAGGATCAGGCGGAGATGGTGTGTTGATTTTTCGTGAAGGAGAGTTGCCAAATGATTATAAAATGTGTGAAAAAAGAATTTATGAGTTATTGTCTGAAGATGGCTATTGGGAAAGATATCCAATAATTATTGAAAAATTAATTAATGTTGATTATCGAGCATTTGGAGCTTTTCCCAATATTGAATTCAAAATTCATCGCAATGGGAAAATTGAAATGCTTTATTACTGTGTAATGATGGTGACTAAAGAAGGAAAGTATTATGGTGTTGATATTCATGAGAGTGTTTTAAACGAACGTATTGCCACAAGAATTATGGATACAGGTTATTATATTGCCGAAAAATATAGTGAAGAAGGATATCGAGGTCATTTTGATATTGATATGATTGCTGCAAAAGGAGGCAAAATCTTTGTTTCGGAATCAAATACTCGCAATACTGGTGGGACTGATATTTACAAGTTAACTCGATATTTATTTGGTGAAGATTTTTTTTCCGATGTTTATGTTTTAAATCGAAACAACTATAAATTCAAATCTAAAAAAAATCATCTTAGTTTTGAAAAAGTTATTTCTGCGATTGAACCATTGCTTTTTAATAAAAAAAATAAAGAAGGTGTAGTTCTGTCATCATCGCTAACTATAAACAATGATAAACAATTGCTTTATACTATTTATGGAAAAAATAAAAAGAGAGCCTATCAATTGAATGAAAAACTAATAAGTCTTCTTGATACTTTATGAAAACAATTGTGCTTCTTTTTAATCAGCGTCATATTTGTCCTGACCCAAATGATCCTCGAAGTCAACTTGAAGCTGATTTTGACGATCCAGAGACAACTTATTGGCAAATAAAACATTTAAAAAAATTAGGATATAGAGTAATTCCTATTGAGGCTAATGAAAAAGCATATTTTAAACTTCATCGATTAAGAAAAAAAATTGATTTGGTATTTAATGTAGCTGAAGGTATATATGGATTTGATCGTGAAGCCCAAATGCCAGCGATTTTGGAGATGTTGCAAATTCCCTATCTTGGTAGTCGACCTTTAACTGAAGCGATTATTCTAGATAAAGCGAAAACTAAAGAGATTTTAATCGCAAATAAAATACCAACTTTAAAGTTTCAGGTGATTAAAAATGTTAAAGAAAAATTGATAAAAGATTTAAGTTTTCCACTAATAGTAAAGCCAATTGCTCAAGGATCATCAGCTGGAATCACAAACGACAGTGTGGTTGATAATTTTTCGAAATTATATAAAAAAATTGAACAATTAATTAGAGTATTTAATCAACCAGTTTTAGTAGAGCCTTTTTTAAAAGGTCGTGAGTTTTCCGTGGCAATGATGGGTAATCCACCTAAAATTTTGCCTATTATTGAACCTAATCACAAAATACTTCCAAAAAACTATTTGCCCTTTGATTCTCTTGAAGTAAAATGGTATTTTGAAGAAAATGAAGAATCTAAAAACTATTTACAGTGCCCAGCTATTATTGAGGGAAAATTGGAGAAAAAACTTAAAAAAATTTGTTTGGCAACTTGGGAAGCGCTTCAAATCCGCGATTGGTGTCGGATTGATATCAAATGCGATGACGAGGAAAATCCATATGTTTTGGAAGTTAATAGTCCGCCAGGAATTATCCCACCTGAAGTTTCTTTAACTTCTTATTTTCCTCTTGCTGCAAGAGCGTCCGGGATTGATTATGATGAGTTATTAAAACAATTAATTGAAATTGCCTTAAAAAGATATTGAGATTCAATTGGTGGGCACGGATAGAATCGAACTATCGGTCTCTTCTTTATCAGAGAAGTGTTTTACCACTAAACTACGTGCCCTTAATAAAAATTATAACATATCAAAAAAATATTATATAATAATTTTATGCTTTATTTTTCTGAATTAAATAATAAAAAGGTTTTTACTGAGGATGAGGTTGAAATCGGTCGATTAAAAGATCTTATTTTTTTAGCCACTGATAACGCTTTGATTACTAAAATTGTAATTGAGAATAAACAAGGTGAAAAGATTATTACCTCATCTGAATATATTTTAAAGATTAATAATCATATAGTTATTAAAAAAAATTATCTTAATTATTCTCTGGAGGAAAATGAGCTTTATTTAGTGAGAAATTTACTTGATAAGCAAATAATTGATTTAAAAGGCAATAAAATTGTTCGAGTTAATGATGTTGCCATTAATAAGATAGATAACAAACTTTATATTGCAGGTGTTGATATTGGGTTGGTAGGTTTATTAAGACGAATTAGACTTTTTGGCGGTCATAAAGTCTATAACTTTTTAAGCCAGCTAAATATCCGTTTGAGATCACATTTTTTATCTTGGGCTGATATCCAGCCATTAGAATTAACTCGTGGTCAAGTAAAACTTAAGAAAAAAGAAGAAAAACTAAAAAAAATAAGACCTGAAGATTTAGCTGGCTATTTGGAAAAGACAAATATAGTTAATACCAAAAAATTTTTAAAAATGCTTGATTTAGAAAAAGCTGCAGAAGTAATTAGTAATTTGAATATTAACTATCAAACAAATTTATTTAGACATTTTAAAATCGAAACAGCCGCTAAATTTATAAAATTTATTGATCCAGATGAAGCTGTTGATGTTCTTTTAACATTACCAAAAAAAAAGCGTGAGGAAATTATTAATTTACTTGATGAAAAAACAAAACAGAATATTTTAAAACTTTTAAAATATTCGCAAAATCCAATTGGTGGCTTAATTACTACAGAATTTTTAACTGTTAATTCTGATGATAGTGTTCGTATAGTGATTAATAAAATTAAAAAGTATACTAGTGATTTTTCCTTTCTTAACTATATTTATGTTGTTAATCAAAAACAAGAACTAGTTGGTGTTTTTAATTTACACGAATTAATTTTGCAAGATCTAGATACACCAGTTTATAAATTTATGATTCAAAATATAATTGTTGTTCATTTCACCACTCCAAAAGAATTAGTTTTAAAAAAAATGTTAAAATATAAAATTTATGCTCTGCCAGTGATTGACGAAAATAAACATATTTATGGTATTATTACCTTGGATGATTTAGCAGATAATTTATCAGTTAATTTTTTAAAATAATATAATATGAAAAGATTAATTGTTTTGGCTGATTTAGCTGAGGATTCGTTAAGTTGCGCTGAGGTAAAAATTGCTACGCTTGGATATTTAAAAGATCCAACTAATGCTGATATTACTTTTGTTTCATCAACTCCTTCAACAATTCACACCACATTTTTACTTAATCAATTAGTTGAGGATATTGAGCGTTTTAATCATCCTCAAGAAATAGTAATTTTTCAAAACACAGATCCTCGGCTTCACTCAGATAAAGGTTTAGAAAAAGCTGAAGGGGCAAAGCCTTTGATTATAAAATTAAAATCAGGTTTGTATATTACAGGTCCAAACGCTGGATATGATTACTCATTAATTAAAGATAGAATTGAACAGGCTTTTGTTTATCAGGGATTAAACGAAGAGGGTCAATTTCATTCACGCGATCTTTATTCAAGAATCAGCGCTCATTTAATGGATTATATGGAAGATGAATTAGAATTAGAGGAAGTTAGTATTGATGAAATTCCAGATCTAAAAGGATACTTTATTGGTCATATTGACAATTTTGGCAATATTAAGACAACCATTACTCAAGAAGATTTTAAAGGAAAATTTGAATATGGCGATATTTTAAAAATTAAGATTAATAAGATTGAAAAAAAAGTTAAGTTTGTTCCCAGTTTGTTTGGAGGTGTACCAGGTGAGCTAGTTATTTATCCTGGCTCTTCAGGTAAAAAAGATAATCGTTTTCTGGAAATAACTGTATGGCGCTATTTTACTGAAGAAAAGCCAACAACTGGAGTTCATGAATTTAATCATCCAACACCAGGAAGCGAGATTGAGATAGTGGAGTAATTAAGTAATTAATTA
>JBNASR010000066.1:0-4057 GCA_049717425.1 Microgenomates group bacterium
TGCTTGGTTGGCAGCTGGACCTTTAACTTCATTTGGACAGTCAAGTGACCCAAAGTCTTATTGGACTAATTATGTTTTTGCATTTTTAAGAGAAAAATTTACCAAGGTCCGTCCTTTACTAAAGGACGGACCTTTATAAGTATCATTCCTGTGCAAGCAGGAATCTATAAATAAATAACCGGATCCCTGCTTACGCAGGGATGACAGATGTTAAAGTAGTTATTGCACCGCCGAGGTGGGAATTATTCTACTTTAGCTATCAAATAATCAGCAAACTGGAAATTTTCTGTGGCAATATTAATGGTTTTTCCCGGAGCAATCACTTGTTCTTCACCAAAGATTAATTGATTGTTTTCTTCTTTGACTTTGATTTTGGCTTTTAAAAATATGTATTTTTTTTGTTCTGGTGTTAAATCAGGATAGTTGCCAAAAATATCAGAGGTTAATGTTTGAGTGTCTTTGGCGGTTTTATCAAGAATTTTAAAAACAACTTCTTTACCGTCAAAGTATTTATCACCAACTTTAATTGAGTCGTATTCCCAAGGGTTGGCATTACGTTTGGTTAAGATAATTTCTTTCTCTTCATAATTTTCTCTAATTGGTTTTTCAGAAATGTTAATTACAGTTCCTGAAAATTGTAAAGAGGGAAACTCAAAATCAACTGGTGAGCCAACTCCAATGGCTGATCGTTTGAAATTATACTTTCCTATTTTTCCCATTTTTGTTACTTTTAACTTCATTAAAAGATAAACATCATATTGATTGTTAATATAAGTTGGATAATATCTAATTTGCAAAATTTCAGCCTGAGATTTACCAGTTAGTTCTTTTTCTTGCTCATGAGTTTGTATGATTTTTTTAAAAGCCTCAACATACCATATTGATGGTTTTTGAGTTGAGGCCCACCAAAGCCCTTGTCCTACTTTGACTTTGGCATAAACATAGGTTGGTTTGACAAAAAAAAGTTTATAAATTGAAACTACACCAACAAAAGCAATTGAGGCGAAAAAAATGGATAGAAAATAATTGCCAATTAAAAAACGGAGAATTTTTTTAAGCATTTTTATCATTGTGATATTATTTTAGTATAACGGTGTAAAGGTGTAAAGGTGTAAAAGTATAAACGTGTAAACGTGTAAAGGTTTAAGTTAGTTAATTTTAAAAAAATATGAAGATTACAAAAATTGAAGATTTTGAGATTTGGAAAGAGGCAGTGGAATTGGTTATTTTAGTTTATCAGGTTATTAAAAAAACAAATTTAAAAAATGATTTTGTTTTAAATGATCAAATAAAAAAATCAGTTATTTCTATTCCTTCTAATATTGCTGAAGGTTTTGAAAGAAGTAATAATACTGAATTTAAAAGATTTTTAATTATTGCCAAAGGATCTAGTGGTGAGTTGCGTGTCCAATTTTATCTGGCTTTTAAGTTGAATCTGATTGATGAAGTTAATTATAGGTTAATTAATGATAAAATTATTAGACTATCGTCAAAAATTAGTAATCTAATCAGTTATTTAAGAAAAAACAAAAAATAACTTTTAAACCATGTTTACACAATGTTTATACCACGTTTATACTTTTTTTGAAAAAGTTTTGTCCTTGGTTTTATTAATTTTTTTCTCCCCATTATTATTTGTTTTGTATTTTGTTGTGAGATTAACCTCCAAAGGCCCTTTTTTCTTTAAACAACTGCGAGCTGGAAAGGATAAAAAGTCTTTTTGGATTTACAAAATTCGAACAATGGTGGTTAATGCAGAAGAGCTTAAAGAAAAATATTGTCATTTAAATCAAGCTGATGGCCCAGTTTTTAAAATTTATAATGACCCGCGCTTTACGAAAATTGGCAAAATTATCGCCAAAATTGGTTTAGATGAGTTGCCTCAGCTAATAAATATTTTAAAAGGGGAGATGAGTTTTGTTGGGCCAAGGCCTTTTCCGTTAGAGGAGGCGAAAAAAATTCCCAAAAAATATGAAAAAAGATTTTCAGTTAAGCCAGGGTTTTTTTCCTCTTGGGTAGCTGAGGGCGCTTTTCATAATGATTTTGAAAGGTGGATGGAGTTGGATTTAAAGGATGTTGAAAATAAAAGTTTTTGGTATGATTTAAAAATCATAGGTAGGTCGTTAATTTTTGTTAGCAAGTTAATTTTTAGAAAATGACTGAAAAAGAATCAATTTATTTAAATATTGCTGATTTTAATATAGAGATAAATTTTTATCCAACTGAATTGGAGTTTGCAAAAAATTTAAAAAAAGAAGAAATAACAAAATATTGGAGTGGTTTTATTGTCAAAAAGCCAAAAAAAATTGATTTTAGGATAAATTTTATAAATAAAAATCCTGAGCTGTTTGAATTAAAAAAAACAAATAAGACTTTTTTTTTGTTTTACAAAAGCTTAAAACGAAGTATTTTTACTTACTATTTTATTAGTTTTATTCAATTGCAGTTTTTGTTTCGACAGATACTTTTTTTATTATTAAAAAATAAAGGTTTTATTATCCATTGTTCAGCAGTAGCTGATAAAAATAATAATGCTTACCTTTTTTTAGGTAAACCAGGTTCAGGAAAATCAACAATAGCCTCATTAATAAAAGGGGATTTTAAACAATTAGCTGATGATACAGGGATAATCAAAAAGGAAGGGAAAAATTATTTTTTTTATCAAACGCCTTTTATTGAAAAAAAAGAATTAATAAAAAATAATTTCAAATATCAGGTAAAAAAAATTTTTTTCTTAAAAAAAGACCAATTTTTTAAAATAGAAAAAATCGAAGATAAAAAATATATTTTAAATCGAATTATAAAACAAATCTTTTTACTAGAAAATAATTTTAAAAAAAATGAAATGAAGATTTTGTTTCATTTAATAAATAAGATAGATTTTTATTTTATTTTTTTTGATAAGGATAAAAAAATAGATTTCTAATTATTTTTTAATGAGGAATCGCTGCTAATAATAAATTATCAACGAGCTATCGCTGCTAAAAACAAGTTATTTTCCGATTTTTCTAAGTATTGTTTATATTTAACTGAAAGAAAATAACTTGGAGATATTTTTTTAGCTTGGATCTTTGGTTTTAAATATTTTTGAATTTTTTTCATTTTAAATAAATATCAAAACTGACAAGATTGTTGTTTGGATCTTCTAAAAGATTTAATTTTTCTTTAATTGAAACAAAGTCACCAATTTTTAATGTATCAATTGACATTTTTTGATTATTTTTATCATAAACATTTATTTTTTCCAATTCATCTTTATTAAAATAAAAACTATTAGTATCGTCTTGATTTTCTATTCTAATTTTAAAAACATATTTAAAATCCTCTTTTTGTAAATATCCTTCTTGATTATCTATTTCAATAATTTTGCCTTGATAATTATTTTCTAAAATTGATGAAGTGACGATATTTTTTTTAAGATAAGAAAGAGATTCAATTGTTTTATTTGAATAAGCTGGATTACTATTGATATTTGTTTGTGGTTGTGTTTGATTTACTGATTGGGTAATAATCGGCAAAGAACTAATTTTTTTTTGATTCTGGTTAAAAGTATAAATCAAATAACCAATTTCACCAAGTAATACTAAAAACAAGATTCCAAAAACAATTTTTAGCAGTTTTTCTGACATAATTTTAGTGTAAAGAATAAAAATTTTATTTTCAATAGGTATAATTATTCTATGTCCTACCAAATTCAAAAAGGATTAATAATTCAAAAAATTGATAAAGAGACAGTGATTTTTGATGCTGAGGAGTCGGTTTTGTATACATTAAATGAGACGGCTGGGGAGATGTTTAAAATGCTTAAAAAAGGGTTAAAAGAAGGGGAAATTGTTGAGAAAATGTTAAAAAAATATCAGGTAAAAAAGGAAAGGGTAGAAAAAGACTTGCAAGAGTTAATTAAAAATTTAGAAGAGAAAAAGATTGTTAAAAAACTGTAAAATAAACTTTCTTTTGATCTTCTGATATAGGCTCCAAAAAACAGCATAAATGACTTGGAGATTAAAAAAGACAAAGATTTTTTTCCATAGGGGATTGGGGCTTAGGAAAAATAAGT
>JBNASR010000067.1:0-3963 GCA_049717425.1 Microgenomates group bacterium
ATTTGTTGGCAGCAAATCTCGACCTAGAAAAAAGATGATAAAAATTATAGAAATGAATAAAACATGTTTTTTAAATAAATGATTTATCATATAGATATAAATATGATATATTTTACTAAATTTATGAGAAATCTTTTAATTTTTATTAAAAAAAATAAATTTTTGATTTCATTTATAGTTTTTTCCTTCTTTATTTACAGTTTAATTACTTTTCCGTCAGGTAGTTATTATTGTTTTAATAATGAATGTGGTATCTATTTTTGGGGTGCTCATGATCATGATGCGATTTGGCATCTGGCAATTATTGAAGCTTCTTTCAAAAATTTTCCTCCCATTCATCCAGTATATTCAGAATCGAATTTATCTGGTTATAACTATTTTTTAGATTTAATTATTTTTTTAATTACAAGATTTCAAATTGATTCAAAAATTTTATACTTTAAGATTTTTCCAATTTTATGGTTTGTTTTTTATACTTATACCACTTTAATATTGTCTGAAAAAATTTCTAAAAATAAATATTTTAAATTTTTTTTATTATTTTTTAATTACTTTGGAGCTTCATTTGGTTTTTTTCTCTCTTTATATCATGATAAAACTATTTTTGGTTCCTCATCTAAATTAGCAATGCAACCATTACTTTCTCCAACAAATCTTCAATTTTGCTTTTCTTTAATTTTTATTAATTTAATATTAATTAATTTTTTTAATAAAAATTCCCTAAGAAAAAATATTTTATACGCCTTATATTTATTTATTAATTTTGGATTGAAATTTTATGCAGGATTAATCAGTTTGTTTTTAATTTTCTTTTTAAATTTGATTGAAAAAATAACTATCAGCAAAAAAATTTTTTCATATCTATTTATTTTTGCATCAATGATTTTTTCAATTTTTGTCTTTTATAATCCTTTACAATCAGTAAAAACAGGTTTTCCATTAATATTTTCACCTTTTTCGCAAGTAAATTATTTGGTTGAACAACCAAGTTTAATTTATTTACCAAAATTAGCTAATGCGATATATTTTTTAAGAGAAAATGGTTTTGGCCCAAGATTAATATTGATTGAAATATTTTTAATTATTCTTTTTTTTATTTTGCATTACGGAGTAAGGATTTTTGGATTAATTTATTACTTTTTGAGTTTTTTTAAAAATAAGAAATTTGATTTTCATTTTGTCATTTTAAGCACAACTTTATTTTCAAGTTTTTTGACAATTTTGTTTGTTCAAAAAGGAGAATGGTGGAATACAATTCAATTTACTTATTATGGTTTATTTTTAGCAAATATTTTAATAGCAAAATTTTTAATTAATATAAATTTTAATTCAGTAGTAACAAAGTTTTTGATAATTTTTTTGTTATTAATTAATATTCCAGAAAATTTGGATATTATAAAAACTTTTTATCCATTAAAATTAGGTAATTTTATTAGTCAAAAAGAGATTGAATCGCTTAATTTTTTGAAAAATCAAAAAGATGGCGTTATTTTTTCGATAAACAATTCCAATGATATAAAAAATATTTTAATTAATAATGCTTATATCCCAGCTTTTACTGGTAAACAAATTTTTATAGCAGATACTGCTCAATTAAAAATTACTGGAATAAATTATCAAAACAGACTAGAAAAAATATTAAACTATGATTGTGAAATATTCAAAGACAAAATTTCTTATATTTATGAAGTAAAATCTAATGCTTTTTTATCTAAATTTAAAAAATGCAATCTCAAAATTAAAAAAATATTTGAAAATAAAGAAGTTGTTATTTATAGATTTATTTAACTAATTGAAAAATATAAAATTGGGATTGATTGCCTGGTTTTTTGATTTTTTTGATAAGTTTTAAAGGCCAAGAGGAGGGAAATTGATTGCGGTGAGAATAAAAAACAAAAACATAGTTTTTATCAAGAAGGCTTTGATGCTCAAAAAGGGGTTTTTCATCAAATGGCCAATAACCTTTGATAGTGATTTTGTCGTCTCTTTTTAAAAAAACATCCAAAACATCAGCGCTCATTCCAAAATTTCCCTCAGCCAAAATAATCACGGGTTTTTCTTTTGATTTTTCTCGAGCAAAATCCATAAACTCTTTTATTCCCCATCCAGCTGGCCAACCTTCGATATATTGACCGCGATCAACTGATGGAGAGGGAAGTGGTGGAAAAGGAATTGTGTCATAGGCAAAAATGACTGTGTAGGAAAAATACAAAGTAAAAAGATAAGCAATCAAAATTAAAATTGATTTTTTAATAAAATTTTTTTTATTTAAAAATAAGTAGTTGATAAAATAAGCGGTACCAACAATAAAAAGAGGCGCCAAAAAAATCGTGTATCTAATTGACAATAATCTCATAAAAAATGACATTGGCCCATACGGAAGGATGATCCAAAGCAAAAAATATAAAGCTAACCAAAAATTTTTTTTACCAATTAAATAAAATCCAAATAATCCAAAAATAAAACTTGCATAGCCCAAGCTGTGAGCGATGTAATAGGGAATATAGCGAAAATTATGCCAAAAAACCTGAAAAGGATTTTTTAAAAATTCATCCCAGGTTAAGACAAAGGTTTTGTTTTTTTCAGCCACATAATGCAAAAAAGGTGAAAGTCGTTGCACATTATAGATAAGATAAGCGATTGTTGTTGATATTAAAAATAAAATCAAATAATTAATGATTTTTTTAAAAACATCTTTTTTTTCTTTGAAAATATTAATAAATCCAAAAAAAGAGTTTAAAACAAAAAGTGAGACTGAAGATTTTGCCAAAAGAAAAATTCCAGTTAAAAACCCAAAAATTAAGGCGATATCTAGCCTTAAAAAATTAGCCAAAATTAAAGATAAAAAAAACATCCAGATATATGAGGCAGCAACAAATGAATCAACTAAAGCAATTCTGTCAAAAAATAAGAAAAATGGGGTAGTGATATATAATAGACTACTAATATAAGCAACTCTTTTGCCAAAAAGATAAAAACTTAAAGCAAATATTCCAAGTAAAGAAAACAATCCAGAAAATACTGCAAAAAGTCGACCTGCCAAAAGAGCATTGTCAGGAAAAATTTTTAAAAATGGAATAGTTACCCAAGTTTGCAGTGGTTGCTTACCATCAGTTAAAGAGATAAAACGCCAAGTGGGATCATGCCAAGCAACCTTAGCCCAACGAATATAAATTCCCTCATCAGAAAAAATCGGATTTTTGTCAAGATAAATAAGCCGAGTTAAAAAAAATAAAATCAAAATCAAAAAACCTATTAAAATATCCTTTTTTGAAAAATTTTTTTTAAGAAAAGAAAAAATGGCAAAGATGTTAAACATAGTTAATCAAGATAATATTTATATATTTTAACATCATATTTTAAATCTTTAAAAATAACTTGATGATAATTATCTATTTTGAATTTTTTAGGTTGGCATTTAGCAGGTTCACAGAAGTAATAAAAAGTTTTGATGTTTTTTGGTTTTTTACTTTGTAAAATTTCAAAACAATTTTTTTCAGGTTGATTTTTTTCAATAGAAAAAAGATAATTTAACTTGTTTTCGATAAATGTTTGCGGAAAAATATCATAAAAAACACAATAATTTTTATTTTTTACAACCTCTTTGACTGATTTATTTAACCAAAGATAAGTATTATCGTATGATCCAAAAGCAGGTGATTTAATAATATTTAAAATAATTAATAAGAAAAGAAAAAAAGTAACAAGTCTAAAAGAAAAAAAATGATAAAGACTATTAACAAAATAAATAATAAAACCTGGTATAAAAAAAAGTAAATAAAAATCAATTAAAGAGTTTTTATAAACAAAAAACATTAAAAAACAAAACATTAAAAAATAATTTAAAAGTTTGATTTTTTTATTTTTTGAAAATAAGCGCTTTCCTATAAAAAACATTAATAATCCAAAAATTAGATAACCAAAAAAAATATTTTTAAAAGCAATTATTCTTGCTAGAAATAA
>JBNASR010000068.1:0-3960 GCA_049717425.1 Microgenomates group bacterium
AAGTAATTAGCTCAAAAAGAATTTTAAAAAGTTGAGAAGCTATAGTAAAAGTGATATTAAATGCTTCTTTTAGTCCATAAAAAGGCGCCAGATACCAAGGATACTTTCTTTCGATGTAATTTGTGATTATAACCCCTAGCGGACCCTGTCCAGGTGGTGGATTTTTTCGAGGAATAATTTCTTTGTTGATTTTTTGATTATTTCTTTCAATAACGATTTTTATTTTTTTATCTGCGTATTTTCTTGATAATGATATTAAATCTTGAGTATTTTCAAGATTTTTATCAGCAAAATTAACTATAACATCACCAGTTTTTAATCCAACACTTTGGGCAGGTGAATTATCAGCTACTTTTTCAATAATTATTTTTTTTGTTGGTACAGGCACTCCTTGAGTAAATAGAAAAGAAATCAATGCCCAGCCTAAGATAAAATTTCCAATCACACCAGAAACAATAATCATTGCTTTTTGCCAAGGAGTTTTATTGATAAAAGCTCGATTTTTAAGTTTATTAGTTTTTATTTCATGAAGTTCTTCTCCATAAAGTTTGACAAAGCCGCCAATGGGCAAAAGATTGATGCTGTAAAGAGTTTCGCCTTTTTTAATCCCAAAAAGTCTGGGTGGTAAGCCAAAGCCAAATTCCTCAACTTTAACACCGTTTTTTTTCGCCGCTAAAAAATGGCCTAACTCATGGACTAAAACCAATAATCCTAAAGTAAGAATAAAAATAATGATATTCATATTTGTCTAATCTCCTCCTCTTTTTTAGTTTTTATTGATTGAATTTCCTCATTTATTTTGCTGTTAATTTCATCGATTTCTTTTTCCAAACGAAATTTTTCATCTTCAGTGATTTCTTTGGTTTCAAATTTTGATTTAATTGATTTTCGAGAGCTATCGCGAAGAGAGCGGATTTGATTTTTTTTCTCTTCAACTTTTTCTGAAACAATTCTAATATATTTTTCTCGCTGTTCTGTTGATAATGGAGGAATTTTGATGATAATTTGATTGCCTTGCACTGAAGGCGAAAGGCCAAGAGGTGATTTTAAAATCGCCCTTTCAATATCACTTATTGTTGAGGGATCAAAGGGAACAATTGATAAAGCACTAGTGCCATCAGTGGTAATTGTGGCCAGTTCCATTAATCTTAACTTTGTTGACCCACCATAAGCTTCAACCACAAGGTTTTCAACAAGGGCTGGATTGGCTCGACCAGTACGGATTGTTTTCAAATCTTCTTTTAAAGAATCAATGATTTTTTGCGAATTTAGTTTAAATTGAGAGACAATATCCATAATTTTTATTATACCTGCCAATATATGATTCGGTCAATTTTGATATTTTCACCAAACTTTAAAATTGCCTCTTTAAGTAAATCAGAAACTTTTTTTGATGGATCACGAATATAGTCTTGATTTAAAAGTTCATCAACAGTTTCTGGTTTAAGTGAAGCCACTTGCATGGCAATTTCTTGACCAAGTTTTTGAAACTCAACATTACCAGAGACAAAATCTGTTTCTGATTCCATTTGAACCAATGAAGCAATTTTTTTATTGTGATGAACATATGAAAATATCACTCCAGAAGTTGTCTTTCTTTCGGCTTTTTCTTTAGCTTTATCAGCTCCCCATTTGGAAAGAAGCTTTTTAGCTTCTTCTAAATTATTATTAGATTCCTCCAAAGCTTTTTTGCATAAAGAAAACGATACGCCAGTGAGTTCGCGCAGTTTTTTCAGAAGTTCAAGATTAACCATATGATAATAAAAATAAAATTTATTTAGATTTTATAAGCACTGACAATTTCCTTAACAATATATTCAATTGATGAAACAGAATCATCATTTGCAGGAATTGGATAATCCACTTGATCAGGATTAACATTAGTATCAACTATAGCAATAATTGGAATACTCATTGATTTAGCTTCTTTAACTGCATTTTTTTCTTTTTTGATATCGATAATAAATAAGGCATCAGGCAATTTTTCAAGAGAAGCAATCCCTCCATAAAATTTTTCTAGTTTTTTTAATTTTTTTTCCAGTTTTATTTGTTCATGTTTAACAAACTTTTTCCATTCGCCATCTTCTTTTTGTTTTTTCATATCTTTAAGCTTTTTAATATTCTTACTGATGGTTTCAAAATTAGTCAAAAGGCCAGCTGGCCATTTTTGATTAATATAGGCGATATTGCTTGTTTGACAAATTTCACCAATTAAATTAGAGGCTATTTTTTTAGTAGCAACAACAACCAGCGATTTTTTTTCTTTTGCTAATTGAGAAATAAATTCTTTAGCTTTTTCCAGTAAAGCAGCAGTTTTTGTCAGATCAATAATTGAAGTTCCCTGTTCAAATGTGTAAATATATTTTTTGGCTTTTGGATGAATTTTATTTTTTTTATGTCCAAGGTGGCAACCAGCATCAAAAAGTTCTTGGATTTTTTTATCTTGATTACTCATAATCTATAAATTATATAGTTGAAGTGTTTATTTTTCAATTAGATTTTTAATGATTTCAAAAATTTTTTAAAATCGCCATTAATCTCAGGGTGATTTAAAGCAAATTCTACTACGGTTTTTAAATATTCAAATTTATTACCTGTATCATAATATCGGCCATTTTCAATAACGACAGTATAAACAGGTATACCCTCATCTTTAAGTAGATTAATAGCATCAACTAACCAGATTTCACCACCTTTGCCAGGTTTAATTCGTTTTAAAGCACTAAAAATTTCAGGTGGTAAAATATAGGCGCCATGAGTGGCAATATTTGAGGGAGCCTCATTTGGATTTGGTTTCTCAACAATTCTATTTATTTTATAAATATTTTTTTCAACATGGGTTAAATCAGCAATTCCGTATCGATTTAGATCTTCTTTATTTTCTATTTTCACGCCAGAGATAACAATTCCTCCTAATTTTTCATAAACTTCAATCATTTGTTTTAATCTAGGAGGTTTTGAATAGATAAATTCATCACCCCAAAGGACAGCAAAAGGTTCATCTTCAATTGCAGGCTCTGCTGTTAAAACAGGGACACCATTGCCATATGGTCCTTTTTGTCTGATATAGATAAAATTAGCCATTTGAGAGATTCTTTTGATTTCCTCCAAAAGATGATGTTTTTTTCCTTGAAGTAAGTTTTGGATTAAATCTTCAGATGGTTCATCAAAATGATCCTCAATAGCGCGTTTATTTGCTCCGGTAATAATGATTATATTTTTAATATCAGATTCAATTGCTTCCTCAACAACATACTGAATGACTGGTTTATCAACAACTGGTAGCATTTCTTTGGGCATGGCTTTAGTTTGAGGTAAGAATCTAGTGCCAAAGCCAGCTGCAGGAATAACAACTTTAGTAATTTTTTTTCTCATATACTAGTTATTATTCAAATTTTACAGTAATTGTTTGATCAAGTTGAATTTTATTATCAACTAAAGCAGTGATTTGAGCTAGTCCTGTTTGATTTGAAATTAAATAAAAAGTTGCTTTGCCAGTTTTGTCCGTGGTAATATTATTAATTTCTACACTGCCTAAATCAGTGTTTAAGGTAACTAATTTATTGGCTAAAGGAACATTTTTTGCATTTCTCACAAAAACATTGATGGTTACTTTACTTTTTCCATCAGCTTTAGCAATTAGTGGCCAGGCAAAAATTAGTGACGATTGAGATGAAGCTACTTGTTCTTCACTTGCACGAGTAAAGGTAGCGATTTGTTTATTAAAAACGATATAACTTATAAATAAACTAAAAATCAAAACAAAAAGAATCAAAAGCCCCGTGATTTTTTTATCCATATAAATAAAGCTTATCAAGAAAATATTAAT
Organism: Microgenomates group bacterium; assembly: GCA_049717425.1. Classification (GTDB taxonomy): domain Bacteria; phylum Patescibacteriota; class Microgenomatia; order UBA1406; family GWC2-37-13; genus GWC2-37-13. The sequence goes on from JBNASR010000068.1 coordinate 3,830, forward strand.
TTGTCAAATTTTAGAGAATTTACAGGTGTAAACCTATAACACCTGATAGGTGTAAGGTTATTAAAATATCTCTTCCTTAATTACTTAATTTCCCAATTTCTTAATTTTTCTCATTTATTTCTTTATTTGTT
>JBNASR010000069.1:0-3945 GCA_049717425.1 Microgenomates group bacterium
TTTAATTATTTTATTATTAATTGTCATTATTCTTTATTTATTATTCATTATTATTTATTTTTGTTGATTTAAATATATTTTTTTGTCATAATACTATTTATGCTTAAAGTTTATTTTACAGCTTCAACTTCCTTTAACGGTGAATACAGGCAAAATTATAAGATGATAATTCGACTTCTTAAAAAACATTGGTTGATCCTGACTTCTGGTGAACAGATCATCAATGAAAAACTTTTAGCTGAGGATAAAAAATTGCCAGCTCAACAAATTTTTACCCGCCAAAAAGCTTTAATTGACAAAAGTGATTTTGTTGTCGCTGAGGTGACTAGGCCTTCTCATGGCGTTGGCGGCGAAATTGTCTATGCCTTAACTCAGGAAAAACCAGTTTTGGGCTTAGTTTTTGAAAATAATCAAGATTTAATTTCGCCAATGATTTTGGGCAATCCCTCGGATAATTTTTATTTAGAACGATATGATTTTGATAGGCTTCCTTTCATCATCGATAATTTTGTTAGATTTATTAAAACCAAAAGATCAAAAAAGGGGAAATTAATTGTGATTGATGGAGGTGATGGATCAGGAAAAACTGTGCAAAGTAAGCTTTTGATTGAATACTTAAAACATGAAAAATATTTAGTCAAATATTTTGACTTTCCTCAGTATTATAAGACTTTTCATGGTCAAACAGTAGCCAAATTCTTACAAGGAGAATTCGGCAGTATTGATGATGTTTCGCCATATTTAGCCTCACTTGCTTATGCTTTGGATCGTTTATCAGTCAAGCAAGAAATGGATTTTTTCTTAAAAAAAGGCGGAATAATTGTTTGTAACCGCTACTCTACCTCAAGTTTAGCCCATCAAGGAGCAAAATTTAAAGATGAAAAAAAAAGAGATGAGTTTTTAAAATGGCTTTATGATCTAGAATATAAGGTCAATAAAATGCCAAAAGAAGATATTGTCATATATCTTTATGTTCCTTGGCAGATAGGTTTAGAACTAACTAAGAAAAAAGGATTGAGACAGTATTTACAAGGAAAAAAAGATATCGCTGAAGCAGATATTAATCATAGAATTGCTTCTGAAAAAATGTATCTTGAATTAGCAAGAAAAAATAAAAATTGGGTAAAAATTGATTGTGTTGATGACAATAAAAAATTATTGTCGCCTCAGGAAATTCATCAAAAAATCATTGAAATTTTAAAAACAAAAAAGATCATAAAATGACCTCACCTTGCTTGACTTGATTGGACAAAATCAACTGGGCGATTTTATCCTCTAATTCATCACGAATGACTCTTTCCATAAATCGTGCTCCATAATCTGGATGGTAGCCTTTTTTAACAAGCTCATCAATCGTTTCTTCCTTTACCTTTACTTTTACTTGATAAAGTCTAAAAATTTCTTTACTAAAATCTTCAATAATTTTTTTGGCAATTAATTTAGTGGCTTTAGGCGACAGATGATTATAGGTAATGACGCCGTCAAATCGATTTAAAAACTCAGGTGAAAAATAATTTTGATCTTTGGCATTAGAGGTGGCAATAATTACCAAGTTTTTACAGTCAACATGTTCTCCCAAACCATCAGTAAAATAACCTTCATCAATAATTGTCAAAAAAATATTTAATAAATCCTTATCAGCTTTTTCCAACTCATCTAAAAGCAAAACTCCATAAGGACGCTCTCTTATTGCCACCGTTAATAGGCCTGGTTCGCGAGTGTTGATATCACCGATTAACTTTGGGATATCATATTTTGATTGAAAATTTGACATATCAAAGCGTATTAATGATTTATCTGAGGAAAAAAAGACTTTAGCGATAGCTTTGGCTGTCTGAGTTTTGCCAACACCAGTTGGACCCAAAAATAAAAAAGAGGCTAATGGTTTTTTTCTTTTACCAATAAGTAAAAATGAACGGCGCAAACTTGAGGAAAGTTTGTTAATAGCTTCATCCTGTTCAAATACTTCATTTTTTAAAAGCAGCTCAAGCGATAAAAGTTTTTCCTTCATTTGCGAGGTAATTGTGACTGGGATATGAGTTTTTTCAGTTAAAATTCTGTCGATATCTTCTGGTAAAACTTGAGGAATTTTTTTACTTTTTTTATGTTGTTTGACAAAAACACAAGCACTATCTAAAAGGTCAACGGCTTTTTCTGGAAAAGGAATGTATGTCAAATAAAACTCACTTTTTTCAATAGTTTCCTTAATCGTCTCATAAGGAACAATCACCTGATGATAATTCTCAAATTCAGTAAATTTTTCCATAAGAATTGTCATTGCCTCATCTTTTGAAACCTCAAAGACATCAACCTTATCAAAAAGTTTATTAGCCTTGTCATTGGGGAAAATAAATTTTTCATAAAAAAAAGGCGTGGTAATGGCAATTATTTGCAATCTGTTTGAGCCAACATATTTTTCAAGCGAGATAAGATGAGGTAAATAATTTTCAAAGTTATCAATAAAAATGATGATATTGCCAGCTTGATAGGCTTCATTTAATATCTCCTCTAAAATTGTTGTTTGACCGACTTTTTCCATATCAATTTTTAAGATTCGCTTATAGACGAGATTTGGATTAGTTTTGCCAAGATAAAATTTTTTTGCTAAAGCATCAATAATCGTATGTTTTCCCACTCCCTCTTCGCCGACAATTAAGACATTTGCATGAGTGTTTTTTGACAAAATTAATTCAATCTGATTGATCTCTTTTTCTCGATCAACAATGTTATTAATGTGGCTAAGATAACTAGTGGTTGCTAAATCAGTAGCATATTGATCAAGAGTTGGTGTGTATCCATAGTGCCAATCACGAGCTAAAGGCGGAATCATTAAAAGATTTTCTAATTTCCACCAAGCCTGTTTTTGTAAATGATTTTGATAATATTTTTCAAACCATTGCTCAACTGCAGGTCGATTTTTTTCATCTAAAAGATGTGTTGATAAAAATTTTTCCCTTAGTTGATTTTTTTTCTCAAGAGGAGTTTTTTCAAAAAGATAAAAAAGATAGCGCAATGGCACAAGTAAAAATAAAATAAAAGCAATAAATGGCAAAAGAATAATAAAAATTGTTTGAAATAAAAGATAAAACACAATTAAACTAAACCTCATAAAAAAGCCAATTGTACGAGAGATAAAATTAAAAAAAGCAATATCAAGCCACTCTGAAAAAGAAAATCCTGGAGTTGTTTTTTTTACCTTTAAATTTTTCCAAGGCGAAAATAAGGTTTTTAGCAGTGTTAATACAGAAAAAAAATAAGGCAAAAAAATGAAAAGATTAGCAATTGCGTGACCAAAATCTCGCAAAAAATCCCGGTAATATTCAATCAAATTTTTCCTCATAATTTTAGTATAGAGAAAAATAAGTTTGATAACAAGAATTAAAATTATTTTTTTCCTCTTGACAATTAGAAAAAATATAGAATAATTTTTTTTATATTTAAAATGAAAAAAACTTCAAAAAAACCAAAAGAAAAAAAACCACCATCTAAGTATTTAAACAAAAAAGAAATCACTGTTTATATCTTTAATGTTGTTGAGGACGAGTGGTCATTTTTATCTTCAATTCAACCTGTTGAAAAAAGATACGAAAAAATAAATGCGAGTAATTTAGCAGCTGAGGCTTATCTTTTTGCCAATGCCGCTGAAGATAATTTTTTTTATATTTCGCCTATCGAAATACCTGAAAATTTTAAAAATTATTTTATTGAAATTGTTGGCAAAAGAAATTTTGAAATTTTTGTGCCACAGATGAAGACAGGATTGATCTGCAAAGATTTGTATACAGACAAACCTCTTTTTTCTGATTTAATTAATAAATTAAGAAAGTTTCAAAAAATCAAACTAATTAGTTATGCTGCATCACCGGAATTTTTAGAATTAAAGGATCGACTGATTCAATTAGGATTAAATGTTATTACTCCAGAGGCACCAGAATTAGAAAACGC
>JBNASR010000070.1:0-3876 GCA_049717425.1 Microgenomates group bacterium
AAACTCTCAATCTCAGCAAATACTTGTCTCCACTTGGCAATTGGATCAGCCTCATCCAAAAAACAAGCGACAACAATCTGCTGCCAAAAATCCTCAAGTGATAACTTTGCCTCCTTAGCCAATCCTTCAGTACCATATAAACAAAGTGACCAAGTTAGTTTACCTTTGTCCTCTTTTTCAAAAAGCCATTTTTTCAAAATCTGTCTTGATGAATTAGCTAAAATAATTTTTTCAGGGGCAACATTTTTTAGCAAAAACGGATCAGTTGGAGCAATAAGATAAAGCCTGTGATCGATCGTGTCAACTAATGATTTTAAATATTTTTTGGGGGTGAATTTAAGCTGATCATCATTTGCTTTATCAAAAAAGATTTTTTCAAATTCCTCGCGAGCTTCCTTGACAATTGGATGAGCACCAACCTCCAAAATCCGCTCATAGATAGATAAAGCCAAAGGCAAAGCAGCCGCATCATAGACTAAATAAACTACCTCTCCTCTTTTTACTCCCTTTCCCTTCCCTAAAGCAAAATCCACCATCACGGAAGCGTATTTTTGAAGAATCTGCTTTGAAGGCTGGTAGGACATAGATTATAAATATAACTTTAAATTTTAAAAAAATCAAGGAAAAAATTTTATTTTGATAAATATCCTATAATATTGTATAATTTATAAATGGAAAGATGGCGGCAAAAAAATAAAGAAACTCAACAAACATCCTTAACTCCACATCAAATAAAACAAGCTTTATCTTTTGGAAAGGAACATTTATTTTCTACTGATCTCATCACTCCTCAAGAACAACAAGTCATTAAGGAATTTAGTCAATCTTTGACTGATACTCCCACTCCTTTATTTATCTCAAATCATAATTTATTTGAGGCACTAATTCAGCTTACTAAAAATCAGCCTAATCCTGATATTAAAAAAATTTTTGAAAGAATAAGTGATTATGTGAGTCTTTATGCCATAACCGCCCAAGATCTAGAAAGTGAAAAGTCTTTTTCTAAACTGCCTTTTGAAGCTAAATTAGTAATCAGTACCTGTGGAAGAGGAATTTTTTCTCAACTAAAACAATTTCTTGAAAATGGTGGCATTTTAACTGTATTGTTTTTTAGAAAACCATCGCCTAATTATCTTGAAGCAATAAGTGAAGAAAGTGATCATTCAAGCCTGTCACCTCTTGAAAAAGTTCATCGCGCTTTAACTTCACCATCTGAAAATATAAAACAAGCTAGTCATCAATTCATTAGTATCGAATTTACTCCTCCTCAACCAGATAATCAAGAAATGCTCCAACAAGCTTCACATCTAACAAAAATCATTTCGCCCCGGGTTAATAAAATTGAAGAGGAGTTAGCGAAAATAAAACTTCTTGAAGCTTTAATGAATGAGGAGATGAAAGAAGTGTTTATATCTTTGGGAAGTCTTGGCTTTAGCGTCCCATTTTTTTACGTTTTAAATCATCTTGGTGAAAACAATCAACTAGCTCAAGCGACAATCAAAATCCTCTCTCACTTCACTTCAAATTTAATCAATGCTTATGCTCAGTTTAAGCTCTGGCTTAAAGGAGATAATAGCATTGAAGAAATTAAAGATTTTCTAAGCAAGATCATCAAAAATCCATTAATCCTATCGATGATGACCGCTGGAATGGGAATTGATGCTTTAAGTGAAATGATTGGTAAAAATTCTCCACTTGCCGGATCAGCAATTTTTGGTGGAGAAGCTGTTTTTGGATCAGTAATAACAACTCTTGCCTCATTAAGACAAAATAGTCATCAACATAGTTTTTTGCAAGAACTCAAAGAAAACCCAGCTGCTTTAGCAATGAACTTAGCCGCTTTAGGAACAATGGCAGCCAGTATTGGAGTTTTAGGATTAGCTGATCAATTTCATAATCCTTTAGCAGTAGCTGTTATTGGCCAAGCAACAGAACCACTTTTAGCCGCCTTATTTACTAAATTAATTATTGGAAATGCTTCAAGAGAGTTTAGAGAAGAAATGGAGGAAAAAATCAAAAAATGGACTGAAAGAAACATTAACAAAAACTAACACCCTCTCGCTATATTTTTACCCACGATCCCATCAAAATGTAGCGATACAAAGTTATTGATTAAAAAAGTGTTACCGATGCAGTCGATTTCAACAATGTCTTGAAAAAATACCATTTTGCAGTATATTTGAATTTAATAACAAGTTTTAAAGTTCAAGTATTATTGGTATTGTTAACTAACAGATAAAGATGAAATAATCAGAATTATTAAAAATTTTAAAATTTGGTATAAAAATTTAAAACCTAATAAACAAAAATTAAAGTAACAATGAACAATATAAAAAAATATTCAATTTTTACAATCAGTGGATTTCTATTTCTTGAAGTAATATTAGCTCTTGAATATTTTATTTTTCACGTCAAGGAGGATTTTTATAGCTTTATTCAACTTTTTTTCCTAATCTTCTTCCTAATGGCTATTTATCTTTTTAGTAAAAAAAGAAATGCTAGAGAACCTATTTTAATAGGAGGATTAAGTTTTGGTTTATATACCCTAATTGGAAATTTTTTAGAAATTTCTTCATTTTCTCCTGTTTCTTTATTAATCATAATAATTAAAATTTTTCTTTCATTTTTGATTGGCTGTTTTTTAGGCTTAATTAGCATCCTACCTGCTCGACTGATATTAAAAATAAAAAAGATTATCTAACATTAGATATTAGCTGTTAGTTGTAATAGCTTTACACCTGTTAAGTGTTATAGGTTTACACCTGTTTATAAAGGTTATAAAAGACTAAAAAAAATTAAGACAAACAACAAACTCAAATCCCACCTTGGAGGTGCGATAAAGGAATTATTTAATTAATTCTGTTGATATTTTTAGTCATTGCTTATATAAATAATAAATTTTTAGTATTTTAATAAGGCGATTGCATAAATATTTAACAAGTAAAATACTGTTTTTTTAGGGTTAATAAATCATCTGATTTTTCCTTGACAGCATAAGGATTTTTCATGTCTTCTCATAATACAGGAGAATTTTCTCAAAAAAATATACTTTTGGAGTATAAATAAGCGAAGTTATTAAATATCCATCAACAGAATTTTTTTAATTATCCCGCGACCGCATATGATTTTCATTTTAAATATCTTTTATATTTTCCAAAACAAAGCCTTGGGCCAAAACCAATTGGGTGAAGCTCTTTAATTGATGTAATAAGAACTTTGCTTTTATCAGAATCTGAGATTAAAATCTCAATATCACCCTTGTTTAACTCGGCAAACTCCCAAAGAAGTTGGCGGCAAATACCACAGGGACCAGAGTGAATTTTTACCTTAAAATGATCGCTTTTGGAGATAATGGCAATTTTTTTGATTAGGTATTCTCCGTTGGCAACCATTTGACAAATGGCTGATCTTTCAGCGCATATCCCCCCATAAGCACAAGTATTAATATTTGCTCCTTTATAAATATTCCCTTTTTCTGTTAGTAATGCTGCCCCAACATAAAATTGAGAATAAGGATCATAACTATTTTTTAAAACTTTTTCTGCCTCACTGATAAGCTTTTGATCTTCTAATTTTAGTTTTGCAAAAGGGGTTTTTAACATAAAAAATTAAAACTTTCTTTTAAGCGGTAACACACCTTCGTTGTAAGCAAAAGACAAAGATTTTCTAAATTCAGGGGAAGTTTTGTGCATTGAAGGCAATCTTTCTGTTTCCCAACACTCAACTATTCTTGTAGATGATAACTCTTCCTTTTCTTTCATTGCCATAAATCCCTTATACCAAAATTACACCAAAAATTCAATATTGTGTATAAGTTACATACATTGGGGACAAATTGGTTTTTTCAATTAAGTAAACCCTCAGGCTTTTTAGGCC
>JBNASR010000071.1:0-3858 GCA_049717425.1 Microgenomates group bacterium
TACAATATTTAAAATGAACAAAATTATTTTAAGCAAAAAGCAGGTCCAAAACTTGATTTTTGAAAATCGCTACAAGATTAATCCTCAAACTAAATTTCTCTCCCGCTGCATTGATGGTCGCTATGAGAACAAAGATGATTTGCCAGCCTTAGCGATTCCTGGGGCTGATTTGGGTGAGTTAGCCTTGATTTTGGCAACTGCTAATAGTTTTGGTTTTGATGTCGATCAAGAGAAAGTTTATCAAAGTCTAATTGAGGTAATTGGTGGAGAGAAAAATTTTCAATATCACACTGACTCTCATGCAGATCCAAAAATCATTGCTGGTGGCTGCGGTCATTTTAAACAAATAAGAGTTGATTATAAAGCTTACTATTTAGTTGATGAAGATTTAAAATTTTTTGAGAAAAAATTAGTCGAAATTAAAAAAAATAACCAAGCCAAAGAAGAGTTGCTTCATGGAGAGCATCTTGAAGGAGCAATCTTAATAGTTAAAGGAGACTGGGGGATTTATCCGCGAACAATGGTTGAAACTGAGGCCGGTAAAAAAGAAGTAGAAGTTTTTGTTTTTCATCAAGACTTAGTTGACCAAAGACACAGAGCCTTAGTTAAAGTTTTACTGAAAAATAAGGCCGTGATTTTTCGTGATGGTGAAGATGAAGAATGGCTTTATGAGGTCCTTTGTGATATGATGGAAAATCATCTGATGGAAACAGTAAAAAGATTGGCTCCTGATCTGCCGATTTTTAATGTCAAGTTTAAAGATGATGGGAGTTTTGAGGTTAAAGATTTGTGATGTGATACGAATGTGCGAATGAATGCGAATGAGAGATAAAGTATAAACGTGTAAATGTGTAAAGGTGTAAAAGTTAGAAAGTTTATAAAGAAATAAAAGTTATAAAAAGATCTCGTGTCATTTCTGCGAAAGCAGGAATCCAATAATAATTTTTAATTTTTTTTAAGTGTTAGATGTTAGAAGTTAGATGTTAGATGAGATGATTGGGCCAAAAAAATTGTTAGAATTAGTAAAAAAAATTAATTTGGTTGAAGGATTAGCTCAAAGAGAGTTAACTAATCCAGAAGGCGCTGGTTTTGATCTGCGTTTGGGCGAGGTTTATAAAATCTATGGGAAAGCGTTTTTGGGAGTTGAGGAAAGAGAAACACCAAAAATTGAACTTTTGGCAAAATACGATGAAAAAAAACCATCATTTTTTATTTTTAAACCAGGCGAGTATTATCTTGTTTCAACTATAGAAAAGGTTAACCTACCTTTAGATATTGCTGCCACTTTTATCCCAAGAACCACCACTTTTCGCAGTGGTTTATTTTTGCGCACCGGTATAGCTCAGCCTGGATATCAAGGCAAGCTTACTTTTGGCTTAAAAAATGAAGGACCAGTTGAGGTAAAGGTGGAGATGGGAGCGCGATTTGTTTTTGCTACTTTTCACTGGGTTGATGGTGGTGGTGAAAAATATCGTGGTCAATGGCAGGGTGGAAGAGTGACAACAGAAAAAAGGGAAAAACAAGTTTAAATAATAATGAAATAATGAATAAATAATAATGACAATGAATAATCAAATAATGAAATAAACAAATAAAGAAATAATTAAATAAATAAAAAATAATTAAGAAATCAAGTAATTAAGGGGAAAAGATTTGATTTTTTAGTTTTAATTTTTTACATTTTTAATATGCATCAGGAGTATCAGTATTTAAATCTTCTTAAAGATATTTTAAAAAATGGAGTAAGAAAAGTTGATAAAGATACTGGTGATGCTTCCTACTCTGTTTTTGGTCGGCAGATTAGATTTGATCTTTCAAAAGGTGAATTTCCGCTTTTGACAACAAAAAAAGTCTATTGGAAAGGAGTTCTTCATGAGCTTTATTGGTTTTTATCAGGTCAGTCAAACATCCGTTATTTAGTTTTAAACAATGTTCATATCTGGGATGATTATCCTTATAAGATCTTTAAAATAAAAAATCCCAAAACTCAAATGACAAAAGAGGAGTTTATTGAAAAAATTAAAATTGATGAAGAGTTTGCTTTAAAATGGGGAGAGTTGCCGCGGATTTATGGTGAGCTTTGGCGGCGCTGGCCAACTCGATATGGTAAAACTATCGATCAAGTTAAATGGGCCTTATCTGAGATAAAAAAGGATCCAGCGGCTCACAATACTATTGTCACTTCTTGGAATCCAGAGTATCTTTATTCAATGGCGCGTCCTGAGGATGTGTCTCGTTTTCCAATTTGCCATAATATGTATCAGATAAATGTAATTGACGGCAGGCTTTGTCTGCAGCTTTATCAGCGAAGTGCTGATTTATTTTTGGGAGTGCCATTTAATATCGCCTCCTACAGTTTGTTGCTTTTAATTTTTTCAAAAATCACTGGTTATCCTCCAGGTGAGTTTGTTCATACTTTTGGCGATGTTCATATTTATGAGGCTCATCTTATGGCAGTTAAAGAGCAAATTAAAAGAAAACCTTTTCCTTTTCCAAAAGTTCAATTTAATCATAATTTTTACGATGTTGATGAGTTTAAACCTGAGTATGTAGAGCTTATTAATTACCAATCTCATCCGCCTCTTAAGGCACCATTGTCTGTATCTGGAGGGTATTGGGAAGACATTAATGAAAAATAAATAAATAATCAAATAATAAAATGATAAACTTTTATTATGATTTCTATTATTGCGGCAATTGGAAAAAATCGGGAGTTGGGTAAAGACAATAAGCTTTTGTGGCAGATAAAAGCTGATATGCAAAGATTTAAAAAATTAACTGAGGGCCATATTGTGATAATGGGCAGAAAAACTTTTCAGTCTTTACCTGAAAAATTTAGACCCCTTCCCAAAAGAGTTAACATTGTTATCACAAGCCAAAAAAACTTTACGATCTTTTCACGATCGAAAAAAGATAGTTTAGTTTATATCACTTCTTCATTAAAAGAAGCTATTAAAAAGGCTCAACAGTTAGTTAAAGAAAAAAAATTACCTGAGGAGATTTTTATTATTGGTGGAGCAAGTGTCTATGCTCAAGCAATCAGTTTAGCTGATAAACTTTATTTAACAGTTATTGATAAAAGTTATCCTCAGGCTGATGTATTTTTTCCTGATTATCAACAATTTTTTAAAAAAATTATTTATCAAGAAAAAAAACAGGAGAATAATTTAAACTTTGAGTTTTTAGAATTAATAAGATAATATAAATTTATGAGTAATTTTACCCCATTAAATCCAAAAAAAATTACTTATAAACCAAAAAAAAATAATTTTTTTTTATGGGCAAATTTAATCTTAGTGGTTTTGATTGCCATTATTGGGCTATTTTACTATAACCAAACTCTTCAAACCACCAAACAAAAAGCTGCAACTGAGGGCGAAGAAATAATACCCGGCCTTTGTGGCAATAGACCAAAAAATGAGTGGTTTCAATGTGATAGTGGAAATGGTGATCCTAATTGTATTTTTTGTTTAAGAGCAGTAAGAAGAACATGTAGAGAAGTCCTATTATCTAGAGGTTGTCCTATTGGTGCGGGTGGTAATATTACTCCTGGACAAAGAGGTTCGTGCGCAAGCATTACAGGTCCTGTAAGAATTTATTATTGTAGGGGGGATAATTATATTATTAGTGGTAAAGCGTGTATTCGTAATGATCCTTTACCAGAAAATGTTTATTGGGATAATTCTAGTAAAACAATTCAAGGAAGATTTTGTGGCACAATTCAAGTTGATGATAATTATGGACATTTCTGTTCTAAATATGATACGTCAGGTTGTAATGAAAATCAAACTCCTCAAACTCCTACTCCAACTCCAACAAGATTACCAACTTTTACACCAACAGTTACTCCAACAAATA
>JBNASR010000072.1:0-3792 GCA_049717425.1 Microgenomates group bacterium
AAAGGCTGCTGAAATGAGAGAAAAATACCTAGTTTTGCTCTTTTGTCAACTTCCAAATCTGTAATATCTTCTTTATCAAAAAATATTTTTCCTGAGGAAACATTATATGCTGGATGACCCATTAACACACTTGCCAATGTTGACTTACCACTGCCATTTGGTCCCATTAAGGCATAGACTTTATTTTTTTCAAATTTAAATGAAATATTTTTCAAAATTTTTTTCTCACTAACATCAACTGATAAATTTTTTATGGTAATCATAGATAGTTAAATAATTTTTAATAATTTTTCTTTTTTTAAACTATTAATAAAAATTTTTTCTAATTTGTTGTTAAAAAAATTTTTATGCTGACAACTTTTTTCCCAAGGACAATGAAAATTTTCGTCTACACAACTTGTAATTTTTAAATCTTCAAAAAGTAAAAGATAATCATAAAGAGTCATTTTTTTTATTTTTTCAGTTAATCGATAACCACCAACTTTTCCCTCTTTGCTTTCAACAATTTTTTCTTGGGCTAATTTTGAGGCAATTCTAGCTAAAAATCTTTTAGGTAGTTTTGTTTTTTCAATTATCTCTTTTAAAGAAACAAAATCATCTTTGCCTTTAAGATACTCCAAAAAAAGCAATCCATAGTCTGATTGTTTTGAGATTTTAAACATAGCTTGAAAAACAAATTTTACTAATACTTTTTAGGTAATAGTTTAATATAAAAAAATAAAATTGTAAAGTAGTTTTATAGGCTCATCCGCGGGATTCGATCAAGTTTTCTTAAATCTTCAACAAAAATATTTTTCTCTGCTTTATATGAAGCCACCACCCCAATCATGGCTGCATTATCACCAGTTAAATATTTGAAGGATGGAAATAAAACTTCTCCCTGATGTTTTTTTGCTAAATCACGAAACATTTTTCGAAGATACAAATTTGCTGAAACTCCACCAACAAGACAAAGATTTTTTATCCCAGTTTTTTTTATTGCTTGCTCAGTTTTAATAATTAACGTATCAAAAACCGCCTGTTGAAAAGATGAGACTAAATATTTTAAATTTTTTATTTTTTCCTCCTCAGTTATTTTTTTTAAAAAATAATAAAATGAAGTTTTTAAACCAGAAAAGGAAAAATTTAAATTTTTCGATTTTATCATTGGTCGAGGAAAGTGATATTTATCAATATTGCCAACATCTCTTGATAATTTTTCAATCACTGGACCACCAGGATAACCCAAGCCCAACATTTTGGCTGCTTTATCCAAAGCCTCACCTGCGGCATCATCAATTGTCTCACCAATTACCCGATATTTCAAATGATCTTCAAAAATTACTAAACTAGTGTGACCACCAGAGACAGTTAAAACCAAATAAGGAAATTTAAAATCAATTTTTGGATTACCTTTTGAATTTTGAACAAATGGTGAATAAATATGACCTTCCAGATGATTTACGGCAATAATTTTTTTATTAAATTTTTCTGCCAGTTCTTTAGCTTTGCTTATCCCCACTTCCAATGCTGGCGCTAATCCCGGCCCTTGAGTAACAGCAACATAATCAAAATCATTAATTTTTAACTTGTCAATCAACCAATCAATTTTTTCCTGATGAGCTCGCTTGGCAATTGAAGGTACCACTCCACCCCATTTTTGATGAAGTAAAACCTGAGAGTAAATAATATTTTTTATTACTCTTCTTCCATCAGTCAATGCCACAGCTGTCTCATCACAACTAGTATCAATGGATAAAATCATAAAAAAATTAACTTCTAACTTTTTATCTCAATCACTCTTTCTTTTTCATTTAAATAATTAATCTCAACAAAAACAATCTTGCTTTTTTCTTTTAATTTTTCAAAAATCTCACCACTTTTTTCTCCCCATTCAATAGCTATTAAATTTTCTTGACTTAAAAAGTTATCTATTTTTAGATACTCAAACTCTTCACTTTGCTCAACGTTATATAAATCAATATGAACCATTTTTTTTATTTTTGATTTTTGATATTTGATTTTTGATTTTTTTATATCGTACTCATACATGACAACAAATGTTGGTGAAACAATCTCTTTTATCCCAAAAAACTCTCCCAGTCCTTTAACAAAGATAGTTTTTCCCACTCCCAGATCTCCTTGCAAAATAAAAATTATTGGTTTTTTACTATCCTCATCAATTAATTTTTTTAAAATATGTTGAGCAATTTTTTTTGTTTGTGAAGGTGATGATGAATAAAATTTATTAACTTTTTGAAAAACTAAATCTCCATGACGAAGAATTTTTAAATCCTCACCAGTTAAATCAATCACTGTTGATGGTTTATTTCGAGGTAATTTTCCAGCATCAACAATCAAATCAATTAATTGTTGTTTGCTTTTTGGTAATTGTTTTAATAAGCTTTCAATTGAATAATGAGGTGGTTTTCCGCCTAAATTTGCCGATGTCGCAGTCACTGGCGATTTATATTTTTTCATTAACTCAAGTACTGGTAAATATTCAATATACCGCAATCCCAAGGTTCCTTTTTCTGATTCAAGAAGAGAAACAACTTTTTTTTTAGATTTTAAAACAACAGTAAAGCAACCGGGCAATATCGCCTTTAAAATCTGTTTTTGTTTATCGGTTATTTCAACTAAGTCTTCGATCATCTGCCAACCAGAAACAAAAACAGAGATTGCTTTTCCAAGTGGTCGATTCTTAAATGAGATTAATTTTTTTACTGCCTGAAGATTTTTGGCATCAACCAAGGCTCCATAAACTGTATCTGATGGATAAATCACTAAACCAGCGTTATTTAAAACATTTATAACTTGATTAATGACTTTTGATAGATTATTATTTTCTAATCTGATAATTTGCATTTTAATATTTTAACAAATTTGTTAAAATAAATTTATGACTGAAAAAAAAATTAAAAAATTTGAGTTTAAGATCAATTTAAATAATCTTTTTATTTTTCTTTTTATTGTTCTTTTTCTATTTCAAATTTTTAAAGGCTTTTCATCCCAAATAAACAAAATCATTCCTCAAAAACCAATTAGCCAGATTATTACTGATGTTAAAAATAACCAAGTAAAAAAAATTGAAGTCATTGGCAATCAGTTAATAGTTCATTACAAAAATGATAGTTTAGCAACTTCTTATAAAGAGCCAGCTGACAGTTTAACCAAAATTCTTCAAGATAACAAAGTTGATTTAAACAAAATTGAGCTTGATATCAAAGACATTAACACTGCCAATGGCATAATTGACATTCTTGCTAATCTTTTGCCCACAATTTTGATGATTGCTTTTTTTATTTTTCTTTTTCGCCAAGCCAAAGGCGCTCAGGACTCAGTGTTTTCTTTTGGTCAATCAAGAGCGAAAAGATTTAATAAATCAATGGTCAAAGTCAAATTCTCTGATGTGGCTGGGGTTGATGAGGCAAAAAAAGAACTTGAGGAAGTGGTTGATTTTTTAAAAAATCCGGAAAAATACAAAAAAGTTGGCGCTCGCACTCCCAAAGGTGTCCTTTTAGTTGGTCCGGCTGGCTGTGGTAAAACTCTTTTGGCAAAAGCAGTCGCTGGCGAGGCTAATGTGCCTTTTTTTTCAATTGCTGGCTCTGAATTTATGGAGATGTTAGTGGGAATTGGGGCGGCTAGGGTCCGTGATCTTTTTGATAATGCAAAAAAAAGCGCTCCCTCAATCATCTTTATTGACGAAATCGATGCTATTGGTCGAGCTCGAAGTGTTGGCGTGATGCCTTCTCATGATGAAAGAGAACAAACTTTAAATCAAATCTTGGTTGAGATGGATGGATTTGAGCC
>JBNASR010000073.1:0-3735 GCA_049717425.1 Microgenomates group bacterium
GTTGGAACTGATGATCCTTTTAATGCTTATGTCGTTGATTTTCTTGAGAAAAAAACTGGATATAAAGTTGTTTTAGCTTTAGCTGATATTGACGAGATCATCAAAATGACTGACATTGCTTATTCTCAAGGATTATCTCCTGAAGTAAAAGAGGCATTAAAAGACTATAAAATCACTACCGAACCAAATAATAAAAAAGAAAATTTTTCTAATATAAATATCAATGAAGCACCAATTGCCAAAATTGTCTCAACCATTATTGATTTTGCGGTTAAAAGTCGTGCTTCAGATATTCATATTGAGCCAGAGGAAAATATTACTCGAGTCAGATATCGAATTGATGGTATTCTACAAGAAAAGTTGTCTTTGCCAAAATCCCTTCATGACGGTTTGATTTCAAGAATTAAAATTTTATCTGAAATGAAAATTGATGAAAAACGAATTCCGCAAGATGGTCGATTTACTTTTGTATCAGGAGATGAGGAGATTGATTTGCGTGTTTCAACATTACCCACGGTTAATGGTGAAAAAGTAGTGATGAGACTTTTGAAAAAAACTGGTGGTATTCCCACTTTAATTGAACTTGGATTGCGAGGAACACAACTGCGTGATCTTGAAGAGGCAATTTTAAAACCATATGGAATTATTTTGATTACCGGACCAACTGGTTCAGGAAAAACAACTACACTTTATTCAATTTTATCTAGACTCAATAAGCCTGGCGTTAACATTATGACTCTTGAAGATCCAGTTGAGTATCAAATTCCAGGGATTAACCAAGTACAGATCAATCCTCAAGCTGGTCTAACCTTTGCTACTGGTCTTCGTGCTTTTTTAAGACAGGATCCCAATATTATTTTAGTTGGTGAAATCCGCGATAAAGAAACGACTCAGTTAGCCATTCAGGCGGCTTTAACTGGCCACTTGGTTTTTTCCACTTTACATACCAATGATTCCTCAACAGCTATTCCTCGTTTGATTGACCTGGGTGCAGAACCATTTTTAGTAGCATCAGTTTTAAACGCTGTGGTGGCTCAGCGAATTACCAGGAGAATTTGTCCTTATTGTAAAAAATCATATCAACCACCTCCTGAAGTTGAAAAAAATATTAAAGAGGTTTTGGGAGAATTTTTACCAAAAAAATATCAAAATGAGCCGATATTACTTTATAAAGGAGAGGGTTGCAAGGAATGTTCACATACTGGTTATTATGGAAGGATTGCTATTTTTGAAGTATTAAAAATTAGTCAAAATATTAATAAAATGATTCTACAACAAGCATCAGCTAAAGATATTGAAAATCAAGCCAGAAAAGAAGGTTTAATTATTATGAAACAGGATGGATATTTAAAAGCTCTTGAAGGAATAACAACAATTGAAGAAGTTTTACGCGTAGCTGAAGTTTAAATAAAATCTATGAATTTTACTGATTTATTACAGATTCTTATTAATAAAAAAGGATCAGATTTGCATATTATACCCGGTTATTATCCGACTATCAGAGTAGCTGGAGAACTTTATCAGATAACCAGTTTTGATAAAATTACTGCTGAAACTTCAGCTCAACTACTACTTGGAATTTTAAATAATGAACAAAAAGAAATATTTTTAACTAATAAGGAAATCGATCTAGCTATTAATTATAATTCAATTCGCTTTCGGGTCAATCTTTATTTTGCTAAAGATGTGATGTGTGGTAGTTTTCGATTGATTGAACCAAAGATACAAACGATTGAGCAATTGGGTTTGCCAGGAATTATTAAACAAGTTGTAGATTATCGTCAAGGTTTAGTTTTGGTAACTGGACCAACTGGTGAAGGTAAATCAACCACATTGGCTTCAATTATCAATGAAATAAATTTTAAATATTCACGCCACATTATTACCATTGAGGACCCAATTGAATATATTTATCCAGTTGGCAAATCAATAATTTCACAGCGTGAACTTCATCAAGATACTCACTCCTGGATTAATGCTTTAAAATCAGCTTTACGTGAGGATCCAGATGTGATTTTAGTAGGTGAAATGCGAGATTTTGATACAATTTCTTTAGTTTTAACAGCAGCTGAAACTGGACATTTAGTTTTTTCCACTTTGCATACAAATTCGGCTCCAGAAACAATTGATAGAATTATTGATATTTTCCCCCCCCATCAACAAAATCAGATTAGGAATCAGCTATCTTCTGTTTTAAAAATGGTTATTAGTCAGCGGCTTTTGCCAACAATAAACAATATCAAACGTGTTCCAGCAACTGAGATTTTAATCAATACTGCAGCTATCTCAACAATTATAAGAGAAGGAAAAACATATCTAATCAATAATGTTTTGGAGACTAGCGAAGCTGAAGGACAGATACTATTTGAAAAAAACCTTTTATCCTTATATCAAACTGGCTTGATTTCTAAAGAAACAGCATTTTCTTATGCAATAAGACCTAAAGAATTAGAGAAATTTATTAGATAACATGCAATTTAAATATAAAGCTCTAAAAGAAGATAAAATTATTGAAAAACAAATTGAAGCTGATTCAGTATCAGCAGTTATCAATTATTTGCAAAAAAATAATTATTTTCCGATTTCAGTTGAGGAAGTTAAAACTAACTCATTTGATATATTTTCTATTTTTAACAATAAAATATCCTTTAATGATGTAGTTGATTTTACCAGACAGATTGCTATCATGCTAAATGCTGGTTTAACATTAGTTGATTCATTAGATATTTTGAAAAAACAAACAACAAAACCTGTTGTCCACAAAATGATTGTTGATATTGATGCTGGACTTCGAAGTGGTGAATCATTTTCATCAACATTAAAAAAACATTCAGGTGTCTTTTCTAGTCTATATATTGCCTTAGTTAAATCTGGAGAAGCCTCAGGGAAACTTGGAGAGATTTTGCTTAAATTAGCTGATAATTTAGAAAAAGAAAGAGAGTTTAATAGTAAGTTAAAAGGAGCTTTAATTTATCCAGTAATTATTTTAATTGGAATGGTTGCCGTTATGTTTATTATGGTAACTTTTGTTATTCCAAAACTTCTAAATTTATATAAAGATTTTAATATGTCGCTCCCATTATCAACACAGATTTTAATTTCAATTTCTAACTTTTCAGTAAAATTTTGGCCATTAATGATTGGAGGAGTTTTTGGAACCGTTTATTTAATCAAAGAATACTTAAAAACAAAGATTGGGAAAGAAAAATTTGATCAATTATTGTTAAAATTACCAGTAATTGGAAAAGTTAATTCTATAGCCGCTTTAGTTAACTCTACTCGAACACTAGCGATTTTGATCGGTGCTGGAGTCTCAATTCTAGATGCTTTGTCAATTATTATAAACACAACTGATAATGTTGTTTATCAAAATGCCTTTGCAAATATTGCTAAAAAAGTTGAAAAAGGGCAATCATTGGGAGTGGCCCTTGAGCAAGAAGAAATTTTTCCGCCAATTCTTGTTCAAATGGCACAAGTTGGTGAGCAAACTGGTAATTTAGATGACACATTAATGAGATTATCAAAATATTTTGAGATCGAATCTGAAATTGCTGTTAAAACGATGACAACATTAATTGAGCCATTAATTCTTGTTATTCTTGGGTTGGGAGTTGGTTTTTTAGTTATGTCAGTGATCACCCCAATCTACAATCTTACTAGCTCATTTAAATAAAAAACCTTATTACCTCAACAGCGATTGTAAAAAGATGATACGCCAATAATACAAATTAATGA
>JBNASR010000074.1:0-3684 GCA_049717425.1 Microgenomates group bacterium
TGCTCGAAATTGGCTGGGGTAAGCGAAGAATTGCTATCTTTTATTGGTTAATATCATTTATTTTAGGTTTATCCTCACTTTTTTTAAAAGGAGTTGAAAAACTCTTGGTGTTTTTAAGTTTTTTTATTGTTTTAATGGTTTTTATTTTAATTATTGAAAAAGTAAAAAAATTAAAATAACTTATGTCTCTTTTAAAAATTAACACTGACGGTGGGGCAAAAGGTAATCCAGGTCCAGCCTCAATTGGTGGAGTTTTTTACATTGATAATAAAAAAATTTTTCAGTTTCACAAAAA
Source organism: Microgenomates group bacterium (assembly GCA_049717425.1). Classification (GTDB taxonomy): domain Bacteria; phylum Patescibacteriota; class Microgenomatia; order UBA1406; family GWC2-37-13; genus GWC2-37-13. The sequence continues at coordinate 296 of JBNASR010000074.1, forward strand.
AATTGGTTTTGCCACAAACAATGACGCTGAATATCAAGCCCTCATTTTTGCTCTTAAAGAAATAAAAAAACAAAAAGAAAAACTAGTCAAAGAATTTAATGTTGAAAAAATAGAGTTTTATTCTGATTCAAAACTCTTAGTTAATCAAATTAATGGATTTTTTAAAGTAAAAAACAGTAAAATCAAAGAATATGTCTTTAAAATTAGAATCTTAGAACAAGAAATTAACTTACCAATTACCTATCATCAAATACCTCGCGAAAAAAACCTAGAAGCCGATAATCTTGTGAATTATTAAAATAATTGCATTACATCTTTTAATCTTTATACTAAAATTAAGATATTAAACAAATTAATAATTTTCTATGAACCTTGTTATTGTTATTTTAATCGCGATTGTTTTTTTAGTGATTATTCGTCTTTGGCTCAATCAAATAGAGGAAAAAAGCAAGATCTCTCAGGAACTGATTGAATGGCTCAAAACCCAATCAGCGCAAACTGAGGAAAAATTAAGTCAACAATTGAATAACTTCAATAGCCGTATTGATAACACCTTAACAACTCTTAAAGATCTTTATAAAGTCGTTGGTGAGTTTTCAGAGATTGGCCGAAGCATCAAAGATATACAACAATTTCTCTCCTCGCCAAAAATCCGTGGCAATATTGGCGAGCAGATTTTAAAAGATATCTTAAAACAACACTTTCCCAAAGATTCTTACAAACTTCAATATCAATTTAAAAATGGTGAAAAAGTTGATGCTGTTATCATTACTTCCTCAGGCTTAATCCCAATTGACTCCAAATTTCCCTTGGATAATTTTAAAAAAATGACTGCGGCAAAGAGTGAAAAAGAAAAAGAAGAGTTTAAAAAAATCTTTGTTGGTGATGTGAAAAAACATATTAGTGATATTGCTAAAAAATATATTTTACCTCAAGAAAAAACCGTTGATTATGCTTTAATGTATATCCCCTCAGAAAATGTCTATTATGAAATTATTAATAATGAAGAACTTTTTGATTATGCTGGAAAAATGATGGTGCTACCAGTTTCACCAATGAGTTTTTTTGCCTATATTAAAGCGATTCTTTTGTCTTTTGAGGGTCAAAAAATTGAGGAAAAAGCAAAGTATATTTTGGATCTTTTATCAGCGATAAAAAAAGACTATCAAAAAATTAGTACTGATTTTAGTGTATTAAATAAACATATAGCAAATGCATATAATCAATCAGCTAATCTCGCCAAAAATCTCAATCAACTTGAACAAAAACTTAATACTAAATTACTCGAATAAATTATGATTGTTAAAGTAAAAAATAAAATTAGAAATAATGAAAAAATCTCAAATGATCAAATTATAAAAATTCTTCTTAAAAACAGAGGCATCAAAGACGAAAAAAATTTTTTTTACCCTCCTTTACCAACCTCAATTTCTCTTTTTGATTTTGACAAAAAATATGAAAAATCATTTCAAAAAGTGATTGAGATCTTAAAAGAAATAAAGACAAAAAATCAAAAAATTGTTGTCTACACTGACTATGATGCTGATGGGATAACTGGTGGAGCAATTATGTGGGAGACGCTTTATCTTTTGGGCTTTGATGTGATGCCTTATGTGCCAGATAGAGTCAAAGAAGGCTATGGATTTTCAATTAAAGGAATTAATAATGTGATTGAAAAATATCACCCCTCGCTTATTATCAGTGTTGATCATGGCATCACCAAAGTCAAAGAAGTTGATTATCTTCGCTCAAAAAATATCAAAGTCATTATCACTGATCATCATTTAAAATCAAATCAAACCCCTAATGCGCAAGCAATTTTTCATATTCCAGCACTTTCTGGAAGTGGTGTCGCTTATTTTTTTGCCAAAGAAGTTTTTAACAATTTTAAAAATCATTCTTTAAATTCAAGATTATTAGAAAATTATTTTTCAAGTGATTACCTAAGCTTAGCCTCAATTGGCACAATTGCTGATCTTGTCCCTTTGATTGGTCCTTCTCGATCAATAGTTAAATATGGATTAGAGATTTTTCCAAAGGTTAGGCGAGTTGGCATTCGCCATATTTTAAAAGAAGCTGGAATTGAAGGAAAAAAAATCACTCCTTATGAGATCGGTTTTATGATTGCTCCAAGAATCAATGCTTCAGGTCGGCTAGAAAACGCCATTGATTCACTTAGACTTTTATGTACTAAAAAAGAAGACAGAGCTTTAAAACTGGCTGCTTATGTTGGTAAAATCAATCGCCAAAGACAAGACTTACTGGAAAAATCAGTTAATGAGGCTAGATTTGCGTTAGTTAAAAAAATGAAGCAGTTAAATTTTTTTTCTGCCACTTGCGTCGATGAGTATTCATTTAAAAAAGAGTTTTTCGCATTGGCGGAAAATAAAAATTTGAGTGCGAATGATTTAAAAAATATTCCTAAATTAATAATTTTGATCTCAAAAAATTGGCACGAAGGAATCATTGGTCTAATTGCCTCAAAAATCGCTGATGAATTTTATCGACCAACCATTGTCTTAACAAAATCAAATGGCCATTATAAAGCCTCAGCTCGCTCTATAAAAGGATTTCATATCACGAATTTTTTGCGAGAATTAAGGGGGTTTTTGATTGAAGTTGGCGGCCATGAGCAAGCTGCCGGCTTTAGCATTGAAGAAAAACAAGTGAATCAATTTATTAAAATCGCCTTGGAAAAAGCTAATGAGCAGATTGAGGATCAAATTTTGGAAAAGACTTTTTTTGCGGATTTACAAATTCCCGTATCATTAATTAATTTAAATTTAGTAAAGCACATTGAAAATTTAGCTCCATTTGGGATAAGCAATCCTCAACCAGTTTTTTACTCTGAAGTAATTTTATCTGATGCTAAAATCTTTGGCAAAAAAAATGAGCATTTAAAAATCTTTGTTAAAGATGAAAATTCTTTATCATCAACTAATACTTTAGAATTAATTGCCTTCAATCAAGCTCATCTTTTTTCTTCGCTCTCTCGTCATCAAAAAATTAAAGTTCTCTACACTCTTGAAATCGACCACTGGGGCAACCAAGAAAAACTGCGCGGAAAAGTAATAAAAATCTTTTGAGCTCCAATTTCCACCACTAAAATCTCGCAAATCCATTTTATTTGAGATAATTTAATATAAATAATTAAAAATCATCTCAAATTTGTTGGCAGATTAATATCTAAAAACCATGTTGATCTACTACCACTAAATCTACTATCACTAAATATTATCCCATAAAGGCTAGGTGGTACAGAATTTGGAAATCTGACAACTGTTTTTGAAGTAAAACCTATATTATTTTCCATAAGACATTCCACAGCTAACAAATACCAATCTCGACTATCTGTTTCAATCTGCAAATTTCCTCCTGGAGCTAATCTT
>JBNASR010000075.1:0-3636 GCA_049717425.1 Microgenomates group bacterium
AACAAAGCCAGTTTCTGCAAAAATAATTAAAAAAAGAATTAGATAAGTCAATACACCATAGTTTTTAATAATCTCGCCTAAATGCTTATCAATATGCAAAATAAACTCGATTAAAAAATTAATAATGTCCATATCCATAAGAGATAATTATACAGAAAAAGTTTATAAAGTTTATAAAGTAATTTGGTATTTGATATTGAATATTAGAAGAAAAGGTTCATTTTTCAGTTCGCAGTTTACATCTTTATAAACAGAGCAAGTCCTGTCATTTACGAGGCAAGCTCCGTCAGGTACGGGGCAAGCAAGCAAATATTAAAACATTATTTATTGCACCTTCGTTGTTGTGTTTTTTTTATTTTTCCAATCATAAATAATTCAAATTTATAGTTGTTATATTTATATGCGATCGCATATAATTATAACAACATGAGTGATTACCCAGATCGACAAAAATTTTTACAAGCAGTGAAAAATCAACTTGAGCCAAATATTTTTAAGCATTCTTTGGCAGTTGAAGCTTGTATGGGTGGGATTTATGATTATTTAAAAAGTGTTAACGGGTTGCAAGTTAACGAGTTAGCGGGTTTTGAGTCAAAAAAAGAAGATTGGATGCTCTCTGGATTAATTCATGATATTGACTATTCTGGTGAATATAAGATTTTTCATCCTAATAAAACTTTGGAAGTTTTGGCAAAATATAATTTAACTATTTCTGATGATGTTCACAATATTATTAAAGCTCATGCTCCGGAAAAAACAGGGTACTATCCAAAAAGCAAAGCAGAGTGGGCTTTGTTTTGCGCTGATTCTTTAACGGGTTTAATTGTTGCTGTGGCTTTAGTTTATCCTTCAAAAAAATTAGCTGATGTAAAGTTATCTTCAGTAATGAAACGGTTTTTAAAAGAACCAAAATTTGCCGCTGGCACAAGAAGAGAAGATATTAAAAAATGCCAGCTTAAAGAAGGTTTAAATATTCCTTTGGAAAAATTTGTTGAGATCTGTTTGGAGAGTATGAAAAAAATTGCTGGTGAAATTGGATTGTAATTTTTAGTTTTCAAAAGATTTTTTATCATTAATTGGCTCCAGATGACTTTCAATTTCAGCATTTTCCAAGTTTTTCTTAATTTGCTTTTCGATTTTATCTGCCAAATCATGAGCTTTTTTAATTGACCAGTGATTGGGAAAAAGAATATGAAAGCTTAAAAATTTTTTTTGAGCTGATTGACGAGATTTAATTGAATGAAATTTTATTCCTTTTTTTTCGTATTTGGCAAAAATATTTTTAATTTCATTTAAATCTTTTTCATCGAGTGCTTCATCTAAAAAACCAGACACAGATCTTTTTATAAGACTAGTTGCTGTCAGCAAAATATTTAAAGCAACAAAAATAGCAACCAGTGGATCAAGAATTAAAAAACCAGTTTGATTGATTAAAAAAACAGCTACAATCACACCAACAGATGTCAAAACATCAGTCATCAAGTGATGACCATCAGCCTCAAGAGTAATTGACTGATTTTTTTTGCCAACTGAAATAAGTATTTTGGCAGTTAAAAAATTTATCGCAGTTGCCAAAAAAGAAACAAAAAGACCGATTGAGACTTTTTCAAGCAATTGTGGATGAATTATTCTTTGAATAGCTGAAAAAATAATCGATAATGAAGCAACAAAAATCATTACCGCCTCAAAAAGACTAGAAAAATATTCAGCTTTTGTATGGCCATATGGATGAGTTTTGTCAGCTGGTTTTTCTGCTAGTTTTAGCATCAAATAAGCAGTAAAAGCGCAGATTACATTAACTAACGATTCAATTGCATCAGATAAAAAACCAACTGATTTTGTCAAAAAAAAGGCGAGAATTTTTAAACTTATGACAACTAGCGAGGCAAAAATAGAAAGATAAGTGTATTTTAAAAGAGATTTTTTTGACATTTGTGAGTCCGCCGGGACTCGAACCCGGAACCAACAGCTTAAAAGGCTGCTGCTCTGCCAGTTGAGCTACGGACCCTTAAAATCAAAATTTTATCATAATATTATACAACTTTTCCAATCAATTTTTCTTGGTTTAGTTTTTCGATTTTTACTGTGATTATTTTTCCTGGCTCTAATTTATTTTCAAATGGAATAAGAATTGGTAATTGATTGTCCAAAAGCCCTTCATAAAAATCATTTTCTTTTTTGTTTAAAATCAAAGCAGTTGAAACTCTGCCTAAATTTTTTTCTTGAAAAAGGCGAAATTTTTTATCAGAAAGTTTTTTTAAGGCCTGAGCTCTTTTTTTCTTTTCTTGATCAGTTGGTTCTTTAAGATTTTTTGCCATATAAAAGGCGGCAGTATTTTTTCTTTTGGAAAAGCGAAAAATATGAAATCGAGAGAAAGGAGATTTTTCCAAAAATTGATATGTCTCTTCAAATTCTTTATCAGTTTCTTCCAAAAAACCCACAATCACATCAGTTGCTAAAAAAAGATAAGGATTAATTTTTTGCAAAAAGTTAGTTTTTTCCAAAATCTCATCAGCGCTATAGCCGCGTTTCATTAATCGCAAAATTGTATTTGATCCGGACTGAAGAGGGATATGGAAGAAGTTGACAAGCCGATTAACTGTTAAAATTTTTTGATAAAAATCAATAAATTGGCTGGTAATCGACCAAGGGTGAATTGAGCCAAAACTGATTCGAGGAATTTGAGTTTTTTGAATAATGTATTTAATTAAATCAATAAAATTTTCACCAGTATCATAGCCAAAAGCCTCAGTATTAATGGCAGTTAAGACAACTTCTGATATTTGAGTCTCATTTTTTTTAAGAGTTGAGATTAAATCTTCAATTTTAATTGATTTAGGCAGGCCGCGAAGATAGGGAACAATGCAAAAACTGCAAAATCGCTGACAACCATCTTGAATTTTAAGTAAAAATCTACCTGAGGATAAAAATTTATTAAAAATTAGCTGATTTTGGTCTGTTGAGGTTTTATGGGTTGCATTTTTAATGTTTAATTTAGGCTGTTTTAGTATTCTATTTTTAATAATTTTTACTAAAAATTCTTTATTGATATTATCAACTAAAAGATCAATTGGTAAGTCTTTATATAAATTATTTTTTTGCCAATAAGTAGCACTGCATCCAGTGATGACAATTTTTGTTTGTGGATTTTTTCTTTTGATTTGATAGATTAAATTTCTTGCTTCTCTTTCAGCTTTATGAGTGACAGCGCAGGTGTTGATAATAAAAATATCAGGTTGATTTTCATCATAAAAAAATCCCTCAGCAATCATCTGTTTGTCAAGAGTTTCTTTTTCTGCCTCATTGACCCGACAACCGAAAGAATAGGAGAAAAAAGTGAACATAATTAGTAAATATTGTAATTTTATTATTTTTATAGTATAATATTTTAATGAAAGAAAGAGAAAAAAAGGAATTATCTCCTAAACAAAAAGTAATTAATGCTCTTGCTGTTGGTGTTCTTGGTTTGTCTTTATTAACAGGATGCGGGGGAGATGAAAGACATACCCCAACACCAGTTGCTAAAACCGCGACGCCAACTGCAACAGCGATCGCTATTCAGCTATCAACTGATTGGCATGTTTGCACGGAAATTCAACCTGGAGAAGGTGTAGTTGCTGCGCTAAGAAGAGCCTC
>JBNASR010000076.1:0-3621 GCA_049717425.1 Microgenomates group bacterium
ATTGCAATCCTGGCTGATAATGAAAATAAAAAAGAAGGCACAAAAAAAGTATGGACAAAAAACAATCTGCTTAACTATTTTTATTTAATAAAAGAAATATTCAGATATAAAAATACTATAAATGTTCTAATTCAGTTTGAATGGGGAGTTTTTGGAAAAAATATATTTTTTGTTTTTTTCTTTCCTTTATTCCTTTTTATCCTTAGAATCTTAGGAAAAAAACCAATTGTGGTATCACATGGGGTTAATTTTAACTTTAAACCTATATTTGGAAAAAAACTGACCAGTTATTTATTGAATTTCGGAAGTTATTTGTTTTATTTTTTTACTTGTTCTTTTGCTTATAAAATTGTCGTTACTGAAAACCATTTTAAAAAAGAATTGTCTAAATTACCGTTTGTCTCTAACAAAATTATTTTTATTCCTCACGGGGTTGACACTAATTTTAAAAAACAAAATAAAAAAAATAAAAGTAGTAAAATCAATTTGGGTTATTTTGGATTCTTACATCCTTATAAAGGCCCAAAAATACTATTGGATTTATTCATCAACATCAAAAACAATAATTTGTCCTTGAGCTTTTTCGGTGGAGAAAGTCCAAACCTAAAACAAGATAGAGACTATCAAAAATACCTGAAAAAATTCTATGAAAAAGCGCAAAATAATAACATCACTGTAACAGGATTTGTTGACAAAAATAATTTAGAAGATTATTTTAATAAAACAAATGTTGTTATCTTTCCTTACATTGCCTTCATTTCTTCATCAGGAATGTTATCTTTAACTTTCTCCTTCGAAAAACCTTTTATTCTTTCTCGGCCGCTTGAGGGATATTTTGAAAGTGAAGATTTTGCTCAAGCACTTCAAGAAACCGGCCTTAAAAAGCAAGATTTTATATTTGATCTTAATAAAAGAAGTTTTGAAAAAAGGCTTCTTTGGGCGAAAAATAATCTTGAAAAACTCTCTCAATTTTCAAAAATAATGAAACAAAAAAGAAGTTGGGACAAAATTGCCAAAAAATATTTAGAAATATTGCAATAAATTTAAAAAACAGAGCTTCTTTTTTTGATAGAATATTTTTACAATGAAAAATTTTTTAAATATGATTAAGTATCAATTATTAATCTTTTTTATTACCTTAATACTATTTTTTATCAATTACAAATCTGGTACTTATTTATCAGGCTGGGATAATCTTCAAACCGAACTTAATCCCCTTTTAGCTATCAAAAGGGCTTTTTTTTCAGTCTGGCAAGAATATCAAAGTTTTGGTCTTTTGGCTGGTATGGCTCATGCGGCTGATTTGCCACGAGCAATTTTTATCGCGATCTTAAACATTATTTTACCTCAAAATCTTATCCGCTATTTTTATCATTTTTTAATGGTTTTAATTGGTGGATTAGGAATGATGAAATTATTTAGTGATCAAAATAACAATTTAACCATCAAACAATTTAACAATAATTTTTTAGCTTTCCTAGCCGCTTTATTTTATATTTTAAATCTTGGCACTGTTCAAATTTTTTATTTACCCTTTGAGTCTTTCTCGACTTTTTTTGGGTTTCTTCCTTGGCTTATTTGGATTTTTTTAAAGTTAATTAGCAATTTAACCATTCCACAATTTAACAACTTAATTTTGTTTATAACAATTAACTTTCTCGCCACTCCCTCTTTTTACACTCAGCAGCTTTTTATAGTTTATCTTTTAATTTTAGGACTAATTTTTATTGGTCATATATTTACTCAAATAATCCAAAATAATAAAAATTTTTCCTTAAATTTTTATATCAAAAGGTTTATTTTTAGCTTTCTATTAATTTTTATTATTAACTCTTTTTGGCTCTTACCCCAACTTTATTTTCTAAAAACCTCAAGTCAAGTAGTTTATGAGGCAAAAATGAACCAATTGGCGACTGAGGATGTTTATTATCAAAATAAAGAAAAAGGGGAATTAAAATATTTTCTTCGGCTTGAAGGATTTTATTTTGATTTATTTGATAAAGAAAATCATTTTATTTTTGCGCCCTGGAAAAATCATTTTAAAAGTCTTTGGCCAATCCAATATTTTTTTGCTTTTTTAATGATTTTAGGAGTTTATTATTCTTTTAGGAAAAAAGACTTTATCTTTATTTTTCCATTATTTTTAGTCTTTATTGTTTTTTTAAACGCAACCTGGCCAATTTCAGCAATTGATGAATTTCTTCGACAAAACAAGTTTTATAATCAGATTTTTCGATCACCTTTTACTAAATTTATATTTGTATATTCGCTTTTATACAGCTATTTTTTGGCTTTAGGAATTCAAAAGATTGTATTGTCAACAAAAAATCAATTTATAATAAAATTTTTTCTTTTTACCTTTGTTATCTTAATAATTTTATATTCTTTACCTTCATTTCAAGGTAATTTTATTTCAAACGAAATGAAAACAAAAATTCCCAATGAATATTTTCAGATAATTGATTATTTTAAAAAAATTGATAAAAACAAAAGAATTGCTCTTTTACCTGAATACACGTTCTGGGGCTGGTATCAAAATAAATGGGGGTACAACGGCAGTGGCTTTTTATGGTATGGAATCGAACAACCAATAGTTTCTCGAACCTTTGATACCTGGAGTGAAAAGTCAGAAAGTTATTTTTGGGAAATAAGAAAAGCAATTAACTCTGAAAATTTAAATGATTTTGAAAATATTTTAGAAAAATATGATATTAATTATCTTGTTTTAGATCTGACCTTAAAACCATTAGTTGGTACATATAAAGGCGTTCAATATGACAAATTATTAAATTTACTTTCCCAAAGCCAAAAAATAAAAATAATAAAAAAAGGAAAATATCTCAATCTTTATCAGGTTTTAACAGAGAAAAATCAAAAAGAATTTATTCAAATTAAAAAAAACTTAATATCAATCTCTCCAAAAATTAAATTAACTGATTATGATCAAGCCTTTCAAAAGTTAAACGATTATTATTTAAAAAACAAAAATCCAGATTTTTTTTATCCATTTTTAGATCTTACTTCGGTTACTGATTTACCTCAAAAAAAATGGCAAATTATTGAAGAAAAAAATCATTTTATAATTAGAGCTACTGCTGATTTTAATTTTCAAAATTACCAAGTTTTTGATTTTAAACCAAAATATGAGGCTTTAATTTATGAAAATGATAAGATATCAACTTATTCAGCTAATATTTTTTATAAAAAAGACGATAATGAATTTCAAATTTTTATTGAAAAAAACCTTATTAAAAAACTTACGCAAAAAGATATTAAAGAAGATAAATATTGTTTTAAAAATACCTCATGCATTAGCATTAGCCTCCCAGAACTTTCTCATAGATATGGTTATTTGATAAAAATTAAGAATAAAAATTTTTTCGGCCGCAGACTTTTCTTTTATGTTCTTGATCAAACAAAAAAAAGTAGCCATGTTGAAGATAGATTAAAAAATGACATCGAATATTATTTAATTCCAGAAAGTTATTATTACGGAATGGGATATAATATAACCTTTCATAATCAAAATTATGAAAATCTCTTTTCTAAAAACAAAGTCGAATCAATTGAAATCTATCTTTTTCCTTATGAGAATTTAAAATCTATTTTTCTCACCTCTCC
>JBNASR010000077.1:0-3509 GCA_049717425.1 Microgenomates group bacterium
TATTTTTCTTTAGAATGAAAATTAATTTTTTGCAAAATTTTGTTAATTTTTTTAAAAAATGAGCCTTCGGGCTCATTTTTTTTTATAAATTTTTATAAATTTTAACCAAAAATTATGGAAAAACGACAATATCTTAAGGTTTCCTCATATGAAGGTAGAAAAGGCGAAGTAAAAAAAGTTGTTCTTTTGTATTCAGGAGGTCTTGATACTTCAGTAATGCTAAAATGGATTCAGGATGAATATAAAGCCAAAGTAATTGCTTTAACGATTGATATTGGTCAGCAAGCTGATGATTTGGAAAAAATCAGACAGAAAGCCTTGAAGCTTGGTGCAATTAAAGCTTATGTGATTGATGCTAAAGACGAGTTTGCTCAGGAATACATTGCCAAAGGTATTAAAGCTAATGCCTCCTATCAGGGTAACTATCATCTTTCCACTCCTTTGGGCCGGCCGCTTTTGGCGAAATGGGCAGTAAAAATTGCAGCTATTGAGGGCGCTGACTGTATTGCTCATGGTTGCACTGGTAAAGGCAATGATCAGGTAAGAATTGAGGGAGTGGCTTTGACTTTAAATCCAGATATAAAAATTATTGCCCCAGTCAGGGAATGGTCAATGGGCCGAGATGAAGAACTTGAATACGCGAAAAAACATGGCATTCCAGTGCGCCAGACAGTTGATCGGCCATATTCTTATGATGATAATATGTGGGGAGTGACTGGAGAGGGTGGTGAGATTGAAAATCCAGCTTTAATCCCACCTTTGGAAAAGATCCTTCAAGTTTGCACTCTTCCTGAAAAAGCTCCTGATAAACCGGAGTTCTTAAAACTAGAGTTTGTTAAGGGATTGCCGGTAGCTGTTGATGGAAAACACTTAAAACTGGCTGATTTAATTATGTATTTAAATAAAGTCGGCGCTAAACATGGAGTTGGCATCACTCATCATATTGAAGATCGCGTAGTTGGTTTAAAAGTGAGAGGCGTATATGAGGCTCCTGCCGCTGAAATTATTATCAGCGCTCATCGAAATTTAGAAAAATATGTGTGCACCAGATTAGAAAATGAGTTTAAGAGTGAGGTTGATATTAAGTGGGGGTATTTATGTTATGCTGGATTTTGGTATGAGCCTTTAATGGCTGATTTGAATGCTTTGATTGATCATTTAAATCAAAAAGTGACTGGAAAAGTGACTCTAAAACTTTACAAAGGTCAAGTTGAAGCGGTAGCCGTTGAGACACCAAATACCATCTTTGATGAAAAATTAGCCACATTTATGGCTTCAACTGCTTTTAATCAAAATGCCTCAGCTGGATTTATTGAGCTTTATACTTTACAGATGCGCTTGGCACAACGAGCTGAGAAAACTGTTCTTTTATCAGTTGGTAAACGGTCAAATAAGACTAAGCTTTTAAAAGAATTTAAAAAATTAAAAGAAATGAACTATAAAATTTATGCCACTTATAAAACTCATAAATTTTTACTAAAAAATGGAATTGAGTCAATTTTAGTCAACAAAATTTCTCAGCCTCATCTAAAACCAAATCTTTTGGATCTTTTGCAGCAGAATCGATTTGATTTAATAATCAATATTCCCACAGGAAAAAAGACATCGGCAAAGGAAAAAACTGATGGCCAGATGATTCGTGAATATGCCTTGAAAAATAAAGCCTATTTAATCACTAACATTGAGGTTGCTAAAAAATTTGTTGAAAAGTTAGAAAAATTAAAACACTAAAAATTATGAAAAAAATAAATTTTTTAAACTTAAAAGAGGAAATTTTAAAAAAAATTAGAAAAAAAGGCGGTTGGGTCAATGCTCATTGTCATCTGGACCGAGCTTTTACTTTAAATAAAAAAAATTTTAATTTAACTGGTGCGACATTGCAGGAAAAATGGAGTTTAGTTGATGATATTAAAAGAAAATCAACTGTTTCTCAAATTTATGATCGGATGGCTTATGCGATTGAACAGATGATGGGAGAGGGAGTTAAGGCTGTAGGTAGTTTTATTGATGTTGATGAGGTGATAAAAGATAAAGCGATAAAGGCTGCCCAAAAAATAAAAGATCGCTATGGTAAAAAGATAAAAATTAAGTTTATTAATCAAGTTTTAAAAGGAGTAGTTGATAAAGATGCCAGATATTGGTTTGATTATGGAGCCCAGTTTGTTGATATTATCGGTGGATTGCCCGGAAAAGATAAAGGGAGAGAAGGGGAGCATATTGAGATAATTTTGCAAAAAGCAAAAGATTTGAAAAAAATGGTTCATGTGCATGTGGATCAGTTAAATACGCCAAAAGAAAAAGAGACCGAGCTTTTAGCCAAAAAAACAATTGAAGCAAAAATGGAAGGTAAAGTTGTTGCCGTTCATTCAATTTCATTGGCGGCTCAGATAAAACAATATCGAGAAAATATCTATCAGTTATCACAAAAGGCAAAGTTGATGTTTGTCTCTTGTCCAACTGCTTGGATTGATAGTCGAAGAAATGAGGAATTAGCTCCGATTCACAACGCTGTTACTCCTGTTGATGAGTTGATTAAATACGATTTAGTGGTGGCGATTGGTACTGACAACATCGCTGATATTTACAAACCATTTACTTTGCCTGAGATGTGGATGGAGCTGCGATTTTTGCTTGAGGCTAATCATTTTTATGAGATTGAAAAACTAGTTGAGATTGCTACAGTTAATGGTTTAAAAGTTTTGGGAATAAAAAAATATGAATAATTTAGAAATAGAAATTTTTAATATAAAACTTAATAATCCATTATTTTTACCATCAGGAATAATTGGTGATATTCCTTCACATAAATTAGCAATTGACGCTGGAGCAGCTTGTGTTGTTTTAAAATCAATAACAGTTGAAAAAAGAGAGGGGAATCCATTACCAAGGGTGGCAAAATATAATGCTGGTTTTATTAACTCAGTTGGTTTACGTAATCCGGGCTTAAAAGAGGCAAAAGTACAAATTAAAAATTTTTTACAAACTTATAAAAATACACCAGTAATTGTCAGCGTTTTTGCCGCTGATATTTTATCGTTTAAAAAATTAGTTTCAGAAATTGCCTCACTTTTGCCTTTTGCCATTGAGTTAAATTTTTCTTGTCCTAATGTGGCCGATGAATATGGACAGATGCTTTCGGAAAAAAAAGAAATGGTTGAAAAAGTGTTAAAGTCAGTCAAAAAAGAAGTTGGAAAAATCCCTTTAATTGCTAAACTTTCACCCAATGTAGAAAATATTGGTGAGTTAGCTAGGGCTTGTGAACAAGCAGGCGCTGATGCAATCTCAGCCATAAATACTTTAGCTTTTGGTATTTTAATTGATATTAAAAAAAGAAAGCCGATTTTAGGAGCAAAAAAAGGGGGAATTTCCGGACCGGCGATTAAACCTTTAGCCATTGCTAAAGTTTATGAAATTTATGAAGCGGTAAAAATCCCAATTTTAGGGATGGGTGGAATTTCCAGTTGGCAGGATGCAGTTGAGATGATGATGGCTGGGGCAACTATGGTTGG
>JBNASR010000078.1:0-3502 GCA_049717425.1 Microgenomates group bacterium
TTTTGATGAAGTTTTTCGATGATGATGAAAAACGGCAATATCTGAGGCTAATGCAAATTTGTACCCGGCTTTTTTAAATCGCAGGAAAAAATCAACATCTTCAAGATAAGCAAAAAACTTTTCATCAAAACCACCCAGTTTCCTAAATATTTCAGTCTTGACTAACAAACACGCCGCGGTCAACCCATCCAACTCGTTAACTTGTAAACTTTTTAACTCTTTAAACAACTGCACTTTTCCATAATCTAAAATTTTATATCCATAATTTTCCACCCCTCCATCCGGATTAATCAAAATCGGCGCCACCGCATCAAGATTATTTTTCTTTGCTAAATTAATTAATTCTTCGATTTGATTTTTGTTTTTATTTTTTAATTTTGATTTGTCATTTTGATATTTGATATTTGATATTTGATATTTAAACTCTATATCATCATTCAACAAAAGCAACCACTCAGCCTTGGCATATTTTACCCCTAAATTATTAGCTTTTGCATAACCTAAATTTTCTTTTTGGGGTAAATATGTGATGTTTTTTAACTCGTTAACCTGTGAACTCGTTAACTTTTTAACTTCTGGCTTATTATCAATAATGATTAATTGATAATCTTTCTTATTTTTAAAATAATTAACCAAATACTTTATCCCCTCAACATTATCAAGGGTTGGAATAATTACTGAAACTTTATAATTCATAATTTTTATTATAATTTATACTAATGAAAAAAATTATTTTAACTACTTTTATTTTTCTTTTTTCTTTTGTTGTTTTTACCTATAAAATTTCAGAGTCTACTTCATTTCAGGGTGATTTGGCACGAGATCTTTATGAGATTTTAAAAATCAGTAATGGAGATTTTACTTTACTTGGGCCAAAAAGTAGTTTTGGCGGGATTTATACAACTCCTTATTATTTCTATCTTTTTCTTCCCGTCTTTATCTTAACTGGTAAATCAATTATCGGTGTTATTTATTTTAATGCTTTTCTTTTTTCTTTTTCCTTGGCTTTTTTCACTTATTTTTTGGTTAAAAAAAATAAAAGCTTTTTAACGAGTCTATTAGTAAGTCTTAGTTTTATTTTATTTCCTTTTATTATTTTTTCTGGAAGAAATCCTGGTAATGGATTTAGCCATATACCATTTTTCCTAATATTCTTAACAATAATTTATTTTTTTGATGTTAATCAATTTAAAATCTGGCAAATTATTGCTCTTGGCTTTCTTTTTGGTTTTATAGTCTCAATGCAATTTTCATATTTACCTTTAATTGTGCCAATATTAATTTACATTTTTTCTATTTTAAAAAATAAAAAATTATCACTAATATTTATGTTTGGGTTTTTTTTGGCTTTTAGTCCTCTGATAATTTTTGAGCTTAAAAATAATTTCGTAATGTTTAAAAATACATTTATAGATAGATCCTATTTATCTTTTATTGAAAATAGAAATTTAACCAAAAATATCAATTTAAATAAGATAAATCAACTCAGCTTATATCTAAATATTAATATTATTTTAGTTTTTATTTTTATTTTAACTTCTTTAATTCTTTTTGAGAATAAAAAAATTAGAACACTCAATTTTTCACTTCTTTTAGCATCTGTTTTGTTATTTGTAAGTCTTCGTTTTCAGTATTCTTTTCATTATCTTTTTCCTTTTTTGAGTTTTTTGAGTTTTTGTTTTTTGATATCAATTGAAAAACTTAAAATAAATAAACTTGCATTAATAATTTTGATTTTATTATTAATTTTAAATTATCCTAAACATTATTATCAAAAAACATCAAGATCATATAAATTAGCAAAGAATAGAGTAGAGAAGTTATTGTCAAGTAATTTGATTAAAAAAAATGACAAACTGAATATCTTACTTATCAGATCAGACGATGCACCAGTAAGTTCAGGTGATGAATATCGGTTTTTCCTTGCTAAATATGGTTATAATCTTCTAAATCAATTTGAATATCCAATAACAAAAAAATTGATAATTTTTAATGAAAAAATTAACACTGATATAAAAAAAATTAACAATTGGGAGCTTTCCCAATTTTCTTTATCAAAATTAAAATCAACAAAATCAATCCTGGTAGATGAAAATATGAAGATATTGGTTTTGGAAAAATGAAAAAATGGTAAAATAAAGAAAATGAACACTATGCAAAATTATAATTACCAAGATTCATCAGAGGAATTTTTATTAAAATTTTTTGACAAGCCTCAATCCCAAAAAGAAGAGGAAATCTCTCAGATATTAGCTGAAAATCCACCTTGGCCAATCTTATATCATCTTCATCCTCAAAGAAATTTTATTCTTTCTTGGTATCCTCTTAAAAAAAACGCTTCGCTTTTAGAAATAGGTGCTGGTTGCGGTGCCATTACCGGAATGCTTTGCGAAAGAGTCAGAAAAGTTGTTGCTGTAGAACTAACAAAAGAAAGGGCTGATATCATAAAAAAACGTTTTGTTGATAAAAAAAATCTAAAAGTTTTCGCTGGAAATTTTAATGAATTATCCTTAAAAGAAAAATTTGATTATATTACTTTAATCGGTGTTTTAGAATACCAAGGCCGTTACACAAAATCTTCATCAAATGATATAGATGAGCCTTACGTAAATTTCCTTAAAGAAGTAAAGAATTATCTCAAAAAAAATGGTAAATTATTAATCGCTATTGAAAATAAAATTGGACTTAAATATTTAGCTGGGGGAAGAGAAGATCATTATGGAAGTCTTTTTGAATCAATAGAAAATTATCCAAATTACAGTGGCATTAAAACTTTTACAAAAAACGAGATTGAGGAAATTCTAAAAAAGGCAGGGTTTGAAAGATTTAAATTTTATTATCCTTATCCTGACTATAAACTACCATACTTTATATTAACTGAAGATGGATATAATTTAAATCTGGCTAATTCATTAATGTCTCAAATTAAAGATTTATCTCAAGAAAGACTTTTTCTTTTCAATGAATCCCTTTTCTTTAAATCTTTAAAAAAAGAAAAAATTTTGGATAAATTTAGTAATTCTTTTTTAATTGAGTGCCAAATATGAAAATTTTATTTTCTCAAGCTAATTTGTTAAGGAAAGATGAATTTTTAATACAAAGTATAATCTATAAAAATTCAGATAATAAAATTATTGTCAGAAAAGAAATCCTAAACTCCAAAGCTCAACAACATTTAGAGAAACTTATAAAAACCCATCTTTTACTTAAAAAAAATAAAATTTATACTCCAAAAATTTTAAATCGCACTAAGCGGTATATTGATTTTTCATATATTGATAAACTAAACCTGGAATTGCTAATAGAAGATAATATATTTAATCAAAATTATGAGGAAATAAGTCAAACTTTAGATCTATTTTTAGATTATTTAAATAGCTTACCCCAAACAAAAATTAATCCATATATTAATAAAAACTTTGTTGAAATTTTTGATCAACAGAGGAAGTTTAACTCAAATAATAAACTTAATTGCCTAAAACTAGGTATTTTAGATCTAAAT
>JBNASR010000079.1:0-2960 GCA_049717425.1 Microgenomates group bacterium
AATAAAAAAAAGCACTGAAAAAGTAGTTAAATAAAATTCAATCAAAGAAGCATTAGTTTTAAAAAAAAATTTATCAAGAAATGGAAAAAAAACTGAAAGAATAAAAATAATAATTAAAGAAAAAAAAGTTTGAAAGGAAAAAATAGTTTTTAAAAAAATATAAGCCTGTTCTCTTTTTTGCTCAAAAAGCATTGGTAAATATGAATAAATACTGGCAGTTGTTCCTAAATCAAGAATGTTTGCTAAAACATAAGCTATTCCCAAAAGCACACTTAATACTCCATAATCACTTGGACTCATAATTCGAACTAGCAAAAAGGCAAAAAAAGCCGTAAAGAAAACATTAAGATAATTACCAATTGTATTGATAATGATTTGCTTGCTTGTTGATTGTTTTAAAAAATTTATTAATCTAATAACCATAAACAATATTGTATCACAGATAATCTGTTGATTTTTAATTTTTATTGTATAATTTAATAATTGGTTTTTTAATTTATGGCAAAAACAGCTTTAATCACAGGTATTTTAGGTCAAGATGGGCCATATTTAGCTAAATTACTTTTGGAAAAAGGCTATAAAGTTTATGGCTTAATTAGGCGCTATTCTAATCCTAATTTTTCAAATCTCGATTACTTGGGAGTGACTTCTGATGTTGATTATGTTGAAGGTGATATGACAGATGAGGCATCACTTATGAATTTAATTCGCACCCTTCGGCCAACTGAAGTCTATAATCTAGCCGCTCAATCTTTTGTTGGCTCCTCTTTTGATCAAGCAAAATTAACAACTGAGGTTAATGCTTTGGGTCCTTTGTATCTTTTAAATGCGATTAAATATTTTTCACCAACGACCAAATTTTATCAAGCCTCAACCAGTGAAATGTTTGGCTTGCAGCATACCAATGGCTATCAAGATGAAAAAACACCCTTTCATCCTCGCTCGCCATATGGAGTCTCAAAAGTCTATGCTTATTGGATAACTGTTAATTATCGAGAGTCATATGGTTTATTTACTGCTAATGGAATATTATTTAATCATGAATCACCAATTCGTGGGATTCAATTTGTTACTCGAAAAATTACTGATGGAGTGGCAAGGATAAAGTTAGGCCTTGCAAAAGAGCTGCGTTTGGGCAATCTTGATGCCAAAAGAGATTGGGGGTTTGCTGGTGATTATGTTGAGGCGATGTATCTTATGCTTCAGCAAAAAGAGCCTGGTGACTATGTTGTTGGCACTGGTGAAAATCATAGTGTTAGAGAATTTGCTCAGTTAGCTTTTAAATATGCTGGTATTAAAAACTGGGAGAAATATATTGTTATTGATCCTCAATTTAAGCGGCCAGCTGAAGTACCAAATTTAAAAGCCCGGCCGGATAAAGCAAAAAAAGTCTTAGGTTGGCAGCCAAGGGTAAGTTTTGAACAACTAGTAAAAATGATGGTTGAGGCTGATATAAAAAGACTTTCGAAAAAATCTTAAAAATATCTTCTTATTTTTGTTGAGTATTGGAGAGCTTTTTTGTGACGTAAAATAATTTCTTTGGGGAGATCAAGAAGTTCTGCTAGCTTGCGACTTATATATTTTTCATAAACTTCATCCTTTATTTTGCTTATTTTAAAATTAGGTGGGATTTTTATGGCAAAATCAATAAATTCTTTTTCCAAATAAGGATTGATCAACTGAAGTCCAAAAAGTTGAGCAACGGCATTATCTCTTGTTTTATCTATCTGCAAAAGATACAGGTCATTTTTTATCTTCTCATTTAGTTTTTCCAGGGGAATTTTTTGATACATATGGTAGCCTGCAAGCAAGATATCTGGTCCTTGGCCAGTAAAAATGACCTCAATCCCCTGCTCTTTTGCATTTTGACACAAAAGATAAAAAGCACTAGCCAAAGATAATTGAGTTGGGTTTGCATCGATGTTTTTTTCTTTTAAAAGTTTTAAAACCTTATCTTTTATTTCAGTTATTTTTTGATTATTAATATTAATTATTTGAAGATCTTGTTTGAGTTTTTGATTTAATAATTTTGTATATTCAAGATCAACTCCTTTTTCATTGTGCAGGGTAAATAGAGTGATTTTTTGGAAAAAAATCTTGGTAAAATAAGCAATGATTGAAGAGTCAATACCGCCAGAGGCAAAAACACCAATTTTTTTATCATGAAATTGCTGATAATAGTTTTTAAAAAGATTTTCCAAAATTAACTTGAATTGATTTATTAAAATTTTTTCTTGAGTCATCTTTTAATTTTACAAAATCTATGCTTTACTATCCACCAACATATCCAAAAGAAAAAGAGGAAGTTTTAAAACAATTGTCTTTATACCTTTTAAATAAAAATATAAAATCCAGACAATCACTTTATCAATATATAAAAAAATTTTTAGAAGAAAAAAAGATTAAAGATTTTTATCCAAAATTGTGGCATCTAAATTTTGTTTATAAACGCTATTTTGATGAAAAAAATGAAAGTTTAATATCTCTTTTAAAAGTAGTGGCAATAAGATCGCTCTCAGGCATAGTGCCTTTGTCGGTTTTTACATCTCCCAAAAACTCTTGTCCTTTTAACTGCGTTTATTGCGCCCTAAATTCTGATGCACCAAAAAGTTATTTTTCTGATGAGGCAGCCGTGATGAGAGCAGTTAGAGCCTCCTATGATCCTTTTAAGCAGACTTTTGATCGCCTGATGCAGTTTTATTTATCTGGTCATCCGATTGATAAGATAGAGTTGATTATTCAAGGCGGGACATTTTCTTTTTATGAAAAAGGATATCGAGAGTGGTTTGTCAAGCGGGTTTTTGATGGTTTAAACACTGACATTGAAAAAATTGTTGATGGTTGTGATCTAGTTTATGCCAATGCCAAAGATTTAGATGAGGCAAAAAAAATCAATGAAAAAGCAAAATCGCGAATGGTTGGTCTAACAATTGAGACTCGACCTGATTTTATCAATAAAG
>JBNASR010000079.1:2970-3323 GCA_049717425.1 Microgenomates group bacterium
TTTTGTTTTTGCGAAAATTAGGAGTCACTCGGGTTGAGCTTGGAGTTCAGTCAACTAATGATGAGATTTTAAGACTAGTTAATCGCGGTCATTTGGTGGAAAAAGTAGTTGAGGCAACTAGACTTCTTCGTGATGCCGGATTTAAAATCACCTATCATCTGATGCCTGGACTGCCTGGATCAGACTTTGAAAAAGATTTTACTGTTTTAAAGGAAGTTTTTACTGATCAAAGATTTAAACCAGACAACATCAAATTTTATCCAACTCAAGTAGTCAAAAATAGTCCGCTAGCTAACTGGTATAAGGTTGGTAAGTTTAAGCCTATTGATGAGGATTATCTGCTGCGTTTGACT
>JBNASR010000080.1:0-3296 GCA_049717425.1 Microgenomates group bacterium
CATTTCCACGACCTGTTGGTCGGGATTACTCTTAGTTTAGATTGCGTAGAGAAAAAGTCTTTATTCCTCTTTGGGAGGATCTATAAATAATTATAGATGCTGTCTCAACTTTTGTCAATATGAATTTTTATTTTTAAAGATAAAATAAGCAATCACTAACGCTACGGTTAATAAAATAAAAATTAAAACCACGATTTTTAAAAGCATTATATTTGGATTATTTGTGTTTGTATTTTGATTAGTGTTTTGCATATTGGGAAGATTTTGTTGATTAAGCAGACTTGTTTGAGCTCTTGTTTTTATCATGTTAGAAGCTTCTGGTGATGAGGAAGTTGAAGGGTTATTGATATTAACACTTGTGGTCTTATTAAAACTATTTAAATTTAATTTTTGTTCTTTTATATTTTGAATATTTTGAGCTAAAAATTTAGTGGTTGAGGTTTCAATTGATTTGCCTGTTGGCGTGGTATAAATAATTCGATATGGCATTGATGGAATATAAGCGCTATTAATCTTAAAATAACCTTTTTCATCAGCAGTTGTTGTATAACTTGGATTGTTAGAAAAATTTAAAACCAATGACACTTTGGCTTTAGGAATAATTTGTCCATTACTGTCATAGGCATAACCTTCAAGATAATTTAAAATCGGAGCAAATCTAAAACTTGAGGCTAAAACTGTTTGAGCGTCAACATTTTTAACAAACTTTGATAATAAAGAAATAAATAGATTTCTAAACCAAGAATAAGTAGTTAAATTGGTTTTTTCAAAAACTAAATCACCAAAATATTCACCTTGTTCAAAATTAGATTGATTAATCTTAACAACAAATTTTCCATTAGAATCAGCTTTGACTGGATTTTCAGTTAGAAGTCGATATCTTGATGGTTGATTGGATTGATCAACTTTTAAGCTGTAAGCTTTAATTTGAGCTAAAGGATGGGAGACTCTACCTTGAACAATTGTAATTGAATTAGCTTTATCAAGATCAATAAAATATTCCATTAATTTAATTTGATTGGATTGGGAAGTTGAAGTTGGTTTAATTGGAACATCTTTATGCTCAATTTTTCCCCTTTGAATTATTACTTCTCCTGTTTGCGATGGATAAATATCAGAATAAATTTTTGAATAATTACCATGAAGATCGCTTGTTGATGTTACGGGAAAAACATAACCTGACTTATTAACTAGCAACTTATAAACACCATCAGGAACAACAAATGAAAATATCCCATCTTCTTGAGTAATCTGAGGATTAATGATATTGCCTCCTAGTAAATCAGCTGGCGTCATTAAAGAAAAACTACCATCAGCTCTTTTTACCAGTAAACTAACACTAGCACCTGAAACTGGCTCAAGCGTCAAACTATCAAAAACTCTACCATATGGATCCCATGATAATGATACACATGTTGATTTACTAAAAGCTTCTTCAAATGAAATTGTTCCCAACTGCTGAGTTCTCTCTTCACCTTTACCCACATCATTGCTAACATCTACATAATTTAAAGCCATCCATCGTCTATCTAATTTTATTTTAGTATAACTCTTCCAAGTAAAAGATGGAATCTTCCCTTGACTATCACTTTTAATTGGATTAGAAATCAAAGAACTACCCTCAAATTTGTAATCATATTGGTTTTTTAATACCGTGTTGTTATCTTTTTTAAATACTTGTAAATCTAGATTAGAATTTCCCGTAGTACATATATTGCCAGTAAAACATTCAAAAATATAAGTATCCTTATTTGGCAGCAATCTTTCCTTCGGATCATCAGACACTGAAAGACGTGCTTCATGAACACCAACTTGCTCAGTTTTTAAACAAACCCATCTTTCGCTTTTTTGTTGAGCTTTAACTGAATAAGTAAAAAAGGAGTAAATTAAAAATATAACAAAAAAAATTAAAACTTTATTTTTTTTCATAACTAAATTTAGAATAGTTATTTTAAAAAAAAATGTCAAGAGAATTTTTACTTTAAAATTATCTGTGCTTCTTTTGTTGATTCTTCAACTTTTAAAAATGAAGGATAAACGATTTTTATTTGGTATTTTTTGCTTTTATAATCTGTCATTGTCCAGGTAGGAGTCGGAGTTGGTGGTTTGGTTGGGGTAATTGATAAAAAATAATCAATGACTTTATTGGCTTTTTCCACGCTTTGACCATAGCGTACTCCAATGATAAAAACTAAAATAATAATTAAAAATACCAAAAATAAATATGGTTTAGACAACTTCATATTTTTATTATAAATCAATTTCTTGATAAAATATAAAGATGAAAATAACTCTTGGTTATTTTGGTTCACCTGATTTTTCTTCATATTTTTTGGAAAAAATTTTAAATGATCAAGATTTAAAAAAAATCATTGACGTTAAATTAATCATCACTCAACCTGACAGGCCTGTTGGCAGAAAACAAATATTAACACCAACACCAGTAGCTCAAATCGGCAAAAAATACAATCTTGAAGTTTTAAAAATTGATAATTTAAAATTGTTTAAAAATTTAAAATTAAAAATTAAAAATTTAGATCTTGCCTTTGTTTATGCCTTTTCCCAAATCATTCCAAAAGAACTTTTAGAGGTACCAAAATATGGTTTTTGGAATCTTCATCCCTCACTTCTTCCCAAATATCGCGGTCCCTCTCCAATTGCTTTTCCTTTAATTTTAGGTGAAGAAAAAACTGGCGTAACCATAATTAAAATGGATGAAAAAATTGATCATGGTCCAATTATTGCTCAAAAAAGTTTAACAATTGAGGATACTGATCGCCGACCAGATTTGGAAAAAAAATTAACTGATTTAGGTTTTGAGATTTTTAAAAAACTAATTTTAACTGGTTTAAATCAACTTAAACTAAAAAAACAAGATGATAATAAAGCTACCTATACTCGACTTTTAAAAAAACAAGATGG
This sequence comes from Microgenomates group bacterium, assembly GCA_049717425.1. GTDB lineage: Bacteria > Patescibacteriota > Microgenomatia > UBA1406 > GWC2-37-13 > GWC2-37-13. Next base: position 2,923 of record JBNASR010000080.1, read on the forward strand.
ATTTATTGATTTTTTAACCTTAAAAAAAGTTTTAAATAACAAGCCTTTAAGACCTGAAGATTTGCCAAAAATAATTAAAAATTTAAAATTAAAAATTAAAAATTCCTCAAAAATTATCTATGATTATTTTCGAGGCCTATATCCTTGGCCAGGCCTTTGGACAATTTTACCCAATGGTAAACGCTTAAAGATCACTGATGTTGCCTTTGTTGACAACAAACTCATCCTCAAAAAAGTCCAACTTGAGGGGAAAAATATAGTCGATTTTGAAACTTTTCAACAAGCTTATAATCTTTTTTAACAAATTAAACAACTAGGTAGAAATAAATTCGCAATTTTCTTTTTTTCCCGCAAAGCAGGACAAGCAATTTTTA
>JBNASR010000081.1:0-3255 GCA_049717425.1 Microgenomates group bacterium
TTTACTAAATTGGTTAAAAGGGACTTTGCCTTAGCTCTTTTTCTTTTTCCTGTTCTTTGAGTGGAAAATTTTCTTTTTGGTAACGGTGTCATATAGAATTAACTTAAATATTAATTAATTTAAAATCATATCATAAAATGAATCTTAATACAAGAGATAAATAAATAGTAATGAATTATGAATAAATAATAATGATAATTTTTTCTTTTAAGCTGAAAAATTTAAACTGAATGGTTTTTAAGGATTAACATTTGAACTTGATACTCCCCAGATGCAGGCAATTCTCGTTTGGCCATCCTGGGCAAAACATTGCGTATTACAATTAAAATTGCCTTCCGGCGTTAAAGCGCTGCTATAAGGAAGGATTTGCTGATCATTTTCCAAACAGGCATAAAGTTTATAACCATTATTCACACTATCATAGTCGTATTGATATGTTTTTGATGAAACAGGGTCATTTGGCACTTTTTTCATATATACTTTTCCATTTAAAGAAAATTCATTGCCAAAGACAAAACCAGATCCTGGTGCTTTAGTGGGATAAGCACGATTATCTTCATAATACATCTCAAGGGCTCTTTGGATTTGTTCCAAGTCACTTTTTCGCCTAGCATCTCGGCCTTTTCTCAATGATGTAAAAAAATTACCTAGAATTAAAGAAGATAAAAATCCAATTAAAGCGATCACAACTAACAGTTCAATCAAGGTGAAAGACTTTTTCATCAAATTATTTAATACACCAATAACAGTCTAGACTGGTTCCGCCTTGAGATTTACATGAACCATCAGTTATCTCTGTGCCATCTTGTGTGAATTTTGTATTTGGATCATTGATAAAAGATTTGGAAGTTGGTTTAAAACAGACAGTTACCGTGGCATTAGAATTACTTCCAGTTACAAATATTTTTGATAAAGTAGCATCACCTGCTAAAGAAATAAAATCTTGTTTTAATTCACCAGTTGAGATGATTTCATTAATAGTATTTGGTAGTTCTTTTAAAGAAGTGTTGCCATCTGGTTCGCCATTGCCATCCCTAACTTGGGAACAATCAGAATTAGCACACCAAGGCATAATATTTTTAATAGCATAGTATCTTATCACAGCTCCATGAAATTCAGAGACAGTATTTCTGACCCCTGTGTCAGTTCCTTTTTTTAATTGTTCAAAAGGATCAAGAGCAGCTAGCAACCCAACAGCTAATGCGCCAAGTAGGGCAATTACAATTAAAAGCTCAATTAAGGTGAAACCAATAAGTTTTTTTATTTTTTTCATATAATTTAATTATTATTAAGAATTTTGCATTTGTCAATAGCATTTTGGTTTTTTCGAATTACTTTTGTTTATTTCTTCATTTTAATACTTATATTTAGGAAATTATTTAATAACTTGACTTAATTTATAAGTTTTATTAAGCTTATTTTATGCATCACAAAAAATTAATTGTCTGGTTTGAAGAGATTGATAAGAATGATGTTAATCTTGTTGGTGGAAAAGGAGCAAATTTAGGCGAGATGGTCAACGCAGGCTTTCCTATTCCTTATGGATTTATCATTACCTCACATGCTTATTTTGATTTTATAGAAAGAGCTGGAATTAAAAGTAAAATCAACCAAGTTCTCGCGCATATAAACTATGAAAATCCAGACGAACTCATTCAGGTTTCAAAAAACCTGCAAAATTTGATTTTACAGGCGTCATTTCCTGATTATCTTTCTTATCAAATAATATCCTTTTACGAAAATTTATTATTAAAAGAGGAAAAATTTATTAATAAAAAATTAAATATAGTTAAGCAAACGCTATTAAAGACAAAAAACCTATATAAACCACCCCTTGTTGCAGTGCGCTCCTCAGCTACTGCTGAGGATCTACCAGGGGCCTCTTTTGCTGGTCAGCAAGAAACTTTTCTTAATATTCGCGGCGAAGCACATCTTCTGCAAAAAGTTAAAGAATGTTTTGCTTCGCTTTTTACTGCCCGCGCTATCTATTATCGCCATAGTCAAAATTTTGATCACAATAAGGTGGGTTTAGCTGTTGTTGTCCAACGAATGATTGAGTCAGAAAAATCTGGAATTGCTTTCTCCATTGATCCCCTTACCAATCAGAAAAATAAAATTATTATTGAAGCAATTTTTGGTTTGGGCGAATATATTGTTCAAGGTAAAGTGACCCCAGATCACTATGAAGTTGACAAAAAATCATTTATTATCACAAAAAAAGAGATAAAAAAACAAACTGTTAAGCTTGTTAAAGCCAATGTAGAAAATAAAGAGGTCAGATTAGGCAAAGAAGGCAGTCAACAAAAACTCACTGATGAAGAAATCATTCATTTAGCTCTTCTTGTTGCTGATATCGAAAAGCACTATTATTTTCCTCAAGACATTGAATGGGCAATTGAAAATGGAAAAATTTATGTTGTCCAATCAAGACCAGTAACAACAATTAAATCTACCAATAATGTTTATAAATCAATCACTTCAACAAACAATAGTGATTTAATTCTTATTGGCTCACCTGCCTCGCCAGGCATTGGTACAGGTCCAGCAAAAATAATTTATTCTCCAAAAGAAATCGACAAAATTAAAAAAGGTGATGTATTAGTAGCTCCCCAAACCAATCCTGATTATGTACCAGCGATGAAAAAAGCCAGTGCCATTATCACAGAAAAAGGCGGTCGGACATCTCATGCAGCCATTGTCTCGCGAGAACTGGGGATTCCCGCGGTTGTTGGCGCTGAAGGAGCGACTAAAATCATCAAAGATGATGAAGTAATTACAGTTAATGGTGCCACTGGTGAGATCTTTAAAGGCAAGATTGTTAATCAGTCGCTAACTAATCAAAGCCGAAAAACTAAAAAACTGATCACTGCTACCAAAGTCTATGTCAATTTAGCTGAGCCAGATCAAGCTAAAAAAGTCGCTCAAATGGATGTTGATGGTATTGGTTTGCTTAGAGCTGAGTTTGTAATTGCTAATATTGGTGTTCATCCAAAGCAATTTATTAAAAATAAAAAAGAACATATTTTTATCAATAGATTATCTGCAGATTTACTAAAATTTGTTGCTCCCTTTTCTCCTCGACCAGTAGTTTATCGAGCTACTGATTTTAAAACTAATGAATATCGCAATCTTGCTGGAGGAGGAGAATTCGAGCCAAATGAAGAAAATCCAATGCTTGGTTTTCGTGGCGCTTATCGCTACATTGCTAATCCTGAAGTTTTTAATCTTGAGCTTGAAGCAATCAAAAAAATATGG
>JBNASR010000082.1:0-417 GCA_049717425.1 Microgenomates group bacterium
CTTTTGGTTATTAAAAAAAATTGGTTTTTGGGATGTCAATATCATTCCTGAAGACTGGCATATCTTTTTCCAAGCTTTTTTTACTTTTGGTGATAAAGTAAAAACTGTGCCTTTATACACAATTGTTAATGGTGATGCTGTTTATTCTGGAGCGCTTTTAAAAACCTTTGTTAATCGTTATGAACAAGAAAAACGTTGGGCTTGGGGGGTAAGTGATATTGGCTATGTATTAAAAAGAAGTTTTGAGACTCCTCAGATTAATTTTTTCTCAAAACTAAAAAAAATAATTTTTATCAGTGAAACTCATCTTTTTTGGCCGGTATCTTTTTTTATCCTTACCTTAAGTGCTTCAATTCCTCCTTTGGTTAATCCTATTTTTAAGCAAACAGTCATGGGATTTTTATTACCAAAACTGTC
>JBNASR010000082.1:427-3246 GCA_049717425.1 Microgenomates group bacterium
TTTAACTTTATCTTCTTTAATATTAATTTGGTATATTTATCTTGATGTCAAAATTAGAGAAAAAATAAAAATGAAAACTGAATTTTTAAATTTACCAATGCTTATTGTTCAATGGTATTTACTTCCTATAATTTCTTTTCTTTTTTCATCACTACCAGCTCTTGAAGCTCACACACGGATTTTACTTGGAAAAAAAATTAAGTATAAAGTTACAGAAAAAGTTTGAAATTTTTAAAAATGTTTAAGTATAATCAATATTAGAAAAACTATGATTGACTGGCTATTTACTAAAACTCCACTATACTTCCTCACTCAGTCATTTTGGAATGATGAAGCTTTTTCTTTTTTAATGGCTAAAAAAAATATTTTTGAAATCATATCTTATTCAGCTAAAGACTATTCTCCACCCCTTTATTATTTAATTCTTCACTTTTGGATAAAGATCTTTGGCTCGAGTGAAATCGCTTTAAGACTTTTTTCTTTTATATTTTTTTGGGGAGTAGTTTATTTAGGATTTTTATTTTTAAATGAGATTTTTAAATTCAGCTTAAAAAAATCTTTTTTTTACACTTTATTGATTGTTATTAATCCTCTTTTAGTTTACTATGCCTTTGAGGCAAGAAGCTATACTTTATTTGCTTTTTTGTCAGGAGTATCTTTTTATGCTTTGTTGAAAAATAAAAAAAGATTGTATTTAGTCTCTGCGATTCTAGGATTATATACTCATTACTTTATGATTTTTGTGATTCTCGCCCAATATTTAATTAAAAAATCAAAAGAATCACTCAAAGCTTTTATTTACTTTATTCCCTAGATAGCGATGATGATAGTTAATTATTCTTTTTACATAACTGATTTTTGGATTAAAAAACCAGGCTTTGCTAATTTAATTAATTTTATTGGTAAGCTTTACACTGGCTATGAACCTGAATTTTTATTTTTTGATAAGTTTATTTTAAGATTATCCTTATTTTTAATTTTTATTGTCACCATTGGTTATGTTCTTTTTAAAAATAAAAAAACATCTGAAAAAAATATTTTTAGATATTTATTAATTTGGGCAATATTTGTACCTTTTGTTATAACTTTATTGTCTTTTATCAAACCACTATTTCTACCTAGATATTTGATATTTGCTAGTTTAGGTCTAATTCTTCTGATAATTTACATTATTGAAAAACTTCCCTTTTTACTCAAAGTTGTTGTTTTAATTATTTTAATTAACTTTACTTTTACCTACCACAGATTACAAATTAAAGAAAGAAAAAAAGCAGATTTGCGAAAAACTATTTTTGAAATTAAAAAATTAATGTCAAAAAATGACCTTTTATATGTGGTAGATGAACGAGATTTTTTTACCGCTCAATATTATCTTGATGAAAAAAAAGTATATATCTGGGGAAAAACTTATGAGGAAATTCCTCAATACGTTGGAAAAGTTTTAATCCCAAAAGAAAAAATAGCTTTAAACTTACCGATTTATCCAAACAAAGCTTTTATTCTCAATCGTGACGGTCAATACACAATCCAAGCGCTTTATTAAAATTCTTTAGTAAAATATAAATATATAAAAAATATCTAAAAAAATATCTGCCCGGTCGTCTAATGGTAAGACAACGGACTCTGGATCCGTTTATCCTCGTTCGAGTCGAGGCTGGGCAACTAAAAATATGATTAACTTTTTAATTGTTGGCAATTTGTTAATGATTGTTGTTTTCTTTCTTAGGTGGAAAACTTTGCCTCCCCAAGTTCCTCTTTTTTACAGTCAACCTGTTGGAGAATCTCAACTAGCTGATACCTGGCTAATTTTTTTAATCCCAATTTTGCTAAATCTGATTTATTTTTTAAATAATTATCTTTATCAAAAATTTTTTTTAAATTACACGATAACAAAAAAAATTTTTGAATATTTTGCTTTATTCTTGACAATCAGTTTTACTTTAATTTTTATTAGAATAATTTTACTGGTTTCTTAATTATGACTATATGATAATTATTTTTTTTAGTTTTCTTTTATCCTTTTTTTTAACTATTCCAACAATTTTTTTAGCCAAGAAATTCAATCTTTTAACTGATAAAAGAAAACGTTTTCATCCAGCACACACCCATCAAGGAATTATTCCAAGAGGTGGTGGTTTGCCGATATATTTAAGTTTGCTAATTAGTTCATTGATTTTTTTACCCATAAATAAAATCATTTTTGGGATTCTTTTTTCAAGTTTTTTGCTTTTAGTTATTGGGCTTTTGGATGATTATTATGATTTGTCTCCATATTGGCGATTTATTGCTAATCTTTTAATTTCTTCAATTGTCATTGGTTTTGGTTTAGGAATTCCTTATATCTCCAATCCTTTTGGTGGCATTATCCGACTTGATCTTTGGAAAATTAGTTTTGACTTTTTTGGTCATCATCAAATTTTGATTATTGCTGATATATTGGCAATTATCTGGTTGACTTGGACAATGAATATGGTCAACTGGAGCAAAGGTGTTGATGGTCAATTACCAGGGTTTGTCGCTATCACGGCTTTTTTTTTAGGAGTGCTCTCTAAAAGATTTACGGCTCATGATATTAGTGCTCAAACTGTAACTAGTCTTTCTTTTATTGTTGCCGGTAGTTATTTAGGTTTTTTACCTTGGAATTTTTACCCGCAAAAAATTATGCCTGGATATGGTGGTGGCGCTTTAGCTGGATTTTTATTGGGAATTTTATCGATATTATCTTTTGGAAAATTGGGAACTGCAATTTTAATTTTGGCTATGCCAATGATTGATGCAATTTATACAATCATTCGCCGTCTTTATCAGAAAAAGTCACC
>JBNASR010000083.1:0-3178 GCA_049717425.1 Microgenomates group bacterium
ATACAAAATTCCAACAATTAAACAAAGCTAATCTTTCTTTATGGGAAATATTTGAAAAAAACGCACCTGAATCTCCATGGCAACTTGGACAAACTATGGCTTTGGGAATTGGTGATGTTGATTATGCCTTAACTACTGTGGTTGATAAAAACAATAAGCCTGTTGGTTTGGGAATTGTTTCATATGTTGATGCAAGTGGTAATCTGCAAACTAGAGCTGTTGTTGATTATGTTGGTCAATTAGATGATGGTAGAGACTTTGGTGGTTTGTTTTTAGTAAATCAATCAAAAACTGAATCTTTAATTAATGGTCAACAAACAACTATTAATATTAAAACTGATACTGAGGCAAATTTTTTTGGTTTTGTTTTAAGACAGGATAAAAGTTGGAATGAGTTCTTACAGGCAATGATCCAATCTCAAACACAAGAGCAAAGACAAAAAGCTTTTGATGCTAATGTGGAAATTATTTACATTCAAGATCCAAAAACCGGAAGAGTATTCCCTTATAAAGTTGGACAACTGCCTATTGAACAAAGGATAAAGTTAATAAACTATCTTTTACCAACCTCAACATCAGAGTCTATTCAATTCACTCCCACTCCTTCATCTTCCCCAACTCCAGAATCAACTCCCACCCCAACTGAAATCCCCCAACCTACACTTTCTGAAATTGGTGTTTCTCAAGAACTTCAAAAAACTCTTGAGACTAAACAAGGCTGGGTTTTTAAATGGGATGCTTCCCGCGCCGCCTACCTTATCACCCAGGCTGCCTGGGATGAAAACAAAGCCACCTTCACCGCCTCCACCCTTGGTGAAGTGGGCTATATTGACCGTGAAGGCAACCTGCACCTTTACACCACCTCTTTTTCAGCTGAGCCTGGGCAAGAGAGCGCCTTTGTCGCCAGTCAGACAAACAGCGAGATTGTCCTCAACCTGAAATCTTTGCCTGCTATCCCTGAAGTCACTCCAACAGCCAATCCTCAAGAAAACAATGCCAAAGAGACTGCGCTTGGTCCCTTCACCCTTATTGAGACCAAAAACCCGCTTTTTGAAAAAACTGGCATCCTCAAAATCACTGACGAAAATGGTAACACCTATGTTTATGCTCCCCAAGTAGCAATATCTGTTGAAATTGACGGAAGAAAAATTGTTGAGTTCTACAGCGCTTCTCTTTCTACTTTTGGAAAAGAGCAAAAAAACATTGACCCCTCCACCATCACTGTTTTAGACTGGGACGCTCTTCACAAAGGCTTAGGTCCTTTGTTGGCAATTGCGGGTGGTTTTGACCGACCTTTCCCCAAAAACCTACCTGAGACTTTTGAAGGATACAAAATTTATTTTCAAGCCTATCCTGAATTGAAAAAAAAAGATAATCCTCAAATTCCAGCCATAGCTTTTTTTTCTTACGCTCCACTTTACAACAAAAATGGCAATGTTTCTTATTCTGCTGACCAAGGACCAATTCGTTATGCAAGAGATGCAAATGGCAATATACCCATTTTTTATACAATTACTCCTGATGGCAAGCGCATTGTTAGTACATTGATGCAACTTTACAATCCAGCTGACCCAACTCATCAAGCCAAAGAAGATATATTTCATTCATTGATTATTCCTGCTGCTCTTGGTGAAATGAGTAATGAGCAAATAGAATCGCTTCCTGAATTTTTTAGTGTTCCGTATCATCGTTATTTTCCTGATGAAGGACTAATACGACTATCGCCTCAAGAAATGACCTTTCCTATGATTATTTTGGCATCTCAAGGAGATTTATTTGCTCAAATTAGCAATATTTCTTCTGATCTAAACAATCTTCGATCTCTTCTTTCACCCAAATCAAAAGAAACTCTTACAAGACTGTTTATTTCTTCTTATACTCATCCCAATTTATTATCTTCCCTTGACCAGCTTTTGGGGAGGGAAGGGAATGATGTGGGAGAGATAAAGTGGCAACAAGGCGAGTTTGATTTTTCAGTCAATATTCCTTACTGGTTAGATCAGTTGGGTAAAAACAATACAAATGTAGCAGAAATCACATTTGATAGTGACAAATTTCCGCTGGAAATTCAGCTAATACTTTTTGGTCTGGGTTTTTGATCTTCAACAACTTCTTTTGGGATTGGGATTTTGAACAAAGCGATACAAATCTGCGAATGAATGCGAATTCTGCGAATATGCGAATATATTTTTGGATATTTGATATTGGATATTGGATATTGGGGGGAAATGAAAACTGCGAACTGATTTGCTGGTTGAAAATTCCAAAATTCCTTTGTATTCTTGTAGTATGAAGGGGATTTTGAAAGCGGTATTTTTTGTATTAGTCCTATTGGTCTTATTGGTCTTATCCCCCTTTTCTGTAAAAGCAGATGTTTGTAATAGTTGTACTACTACTGATTGTTGTGGTTTTAACTGTTCGGAAGAATGTTCTCCAGCCAGTGGTTCATGTAGTGGAAATACTCGATATGGATGTAGTTGTGTTTGTGGCTCTGCCCCAACCAAAACACCAACACCCCGCCCAACCAACACACCTAAACCTGGCAGCAGCCCGACGGCGCCGCCAGATATTGGTGGAACAACTTGTCAAAATAACACTCAATGTCAATCTTTATGTTTAGGAATTCCTAATTGTACCGCTGTTTGTTTAAATGGCCATTGTTATACTACCAATCTAACAGCCGTGCCAAGCTCTATTGCTTGTAACATATATGGTGGCTGGCAGTGTCTTTCAGGTCAAAGCGCCTGCGCTGCCTGCGCCTCAGAAGGCTATACCTGCGCAGTGCGCTACTGCGATGATCCGCCCAATTCCAACCAATATCAAATTACTTGTGGTTGTCCATTAGACGGTGGTGGTGGCGGTGGAACAAACCCGACTAACACCCCAATTCCTACCAATACTTTAACGCCTACCAATACTCCCACTCCTTCTCCAACGCCAATTATCCGCTGGATAAAAATCAAAGACACCTCATTTTACACCAACAAAAACTTAAATAACCCTCTGCCAGCCACAGTTGCCGCCTATGACACAGATGATGATGGCACCCGCTACTTCATCATCGCCTCCACTTCTTCTGACCCCGGCCTGGTGGCTGCCGCCTCAATCTATCTCAATGAAGCTCCAGCCTCAACCCGCGCCTGGACCACTACTTCAGCCACTACCACCTTCCGCCTGA
>JBNASR010000084.1:0-3094 GCA_049717425.1 Microgenomates group bacterium
TAACAAGCCTTTCCCTACTTATTATTATCAAAAATAATCAAATTATCTCTTCTTTTCTTTTGCGAACAAATGAGATCCATTCTTCAACTACCTCAAATAATAATTTAAAAGGTGCCTCGATAATAAAATCCAAAATAAAAATTAAGAAATTTAATTTTGAGATTTCTTGACTGAAAAATTTTCCCAGTGACAAAATTGGCATAAAAAAGAAGTCAATAACTGGAGTGAAAATGCTTTCTTTTTCAGTTAATGTTAATTCTTTTGTAACTTGCCTAATCCTATATGAAAAAAATGTCACCACACTCACAAAAAATATAAATATGATTTCTGAAATTAAATTAAAATTTAGATTTATCAAAAATTCATGAATAAGCGATAAAGTAACAAAAAATGTCAGACTATAAAAAATAGTAAAACCAAAAATCAATATCGGTTTTTTGATTCGATAGTTTTTGGCAATCAATGCCACTGTAGTTTCAAATTTTTGATCACTATTTATAATATCAATAATTCGTTCATAAATTTTTTTTGTATTATTTTCATCTGGAACTCTAAAAAATCCCAAAATTATTATCATTAAAATTGGTGGAAATAAAGTGTTGATAGCAATAGATTCATAGTTAACTTCATTATAAAAAAATTTTGATAAAGGAAACTCTAAAATTAAGGCAAAAAGCATCTTAGTTAAAAGAATATAGATAAAGCTTTTAATTCCAAGATTTGTGATTTTTTTTCCCATTTGTTGATATTTTTCCCGACAAATTTCATCAACCTTTTCCCAAAGTATTTGTCGATTAGTTAAAATATCTTTTACATTTTCTGGGTTTTTTTTAATTAATTCAAATAAAATTAAAAAAGGTGGCAGTTGTTTTCTAGTAAACTTAATTAGTTTATCAACAAATTGATTATTAGCAATTTCATCAATTTTTTTAAAAATATTTGGTAATTGGTGAGATAGTTCATTAAGCTGGGATCGAGAATATTCGCGCAACGGTTTATAAAAAGTTGCAAAAAGATGATATCGCAGATATGGTCTATCGCTTCGACCATAGGCTTTTTCAATAGCTGCTAAAAAATAAGCATCCTTTTGTTCTTCCTTAATTCCTTCAATTTTTATTTTATTGCGCAAAACTTGATAGATAAAAAAGGTGAAGTTAGCTTGTTTTTGAGCTGATTCTGGTTTTAAATATTCTTCAATTTCACAAGTATAAATATCAAGCAAAAATTGATTTAGAAAAACTTGCACTTCTCTGGGTCGGCCGAGTATTGTTTTATTTCGTATAAAAACATAGTCGTCAATCAACTGCTGAATTTTATCAACATCATTTTCCCCTAAATCACCATTATCAAAGTATCTTGCCCATAAAAGTTCACGAAGTAAATTTTCTGCTTCACCTTTACCCTCAGGATTTATTGAAAGTCGACGTCGCAAAATCCTCTCTATAGCTGCTCTTAAAATCAGATGGTCTTCGCGAAACTCCATTGCATTTCTTACTTTTTCATAAACAAGCGCAAATAAGGAAACAGTTTGGGAAACTGTTAAAGAAGTTATCTCATCTGGCTTTGTTCGCGGTTTTATTGACTTTAATGAATCAATAAGGGCAATTGTATACTCTGACAGATTTATTTTGTTTTTATCATTATCACTATCAGACATATTAATAATTATACTTCATTTTTGTTGATTTAGCAATTCAGAGGGATTTAAATTAATCAGCAGTCGCTCCAAAGGAAAGAATTTTTTCTTTAAGCTCAGTTAATTTTTCTTTTGTTAAATCAGCTGAGTCAGACTCTACATTAAGGCGCATCAATGGCTCAGTATTTGATGAACGAATATTAAAACGCCAATTTGGAAAGTCAACTGAAACACCATCAAGCCAACTAATTTGACCATTTTGATAGTCTTGGGCAATTTTTTCCATAATTTCTTTTGCTGAAATATTTGCTGGTAATTTAAAATTATACTCACCTGACTCATATGAGGTGTAAAGTTCCTGCACTAATTGAGAAAGTTTTTTGTCTGTTTGAGAGAGGATCTCAAAAATATAAGCAACAACAGTTATTGAACTTTCAGCAAAACCAGTATCTCTAAAGAAAAAATGACCAGATGATTCACCAGCAAAAATACCACCAACTTCAGTTAATTTTTGAGTGATAAAAGCATGACCAACCTTTGTTAATTCGATTTTTCCGCTCATTTTCTGTACTAAATTAGTCACATTTCTTGTGTAGCGAATATCAACAACAATAGTCTCATTTGGTTTTTCTTGTAAGATTTTTTTGGCAATCAAGCAGGTAATCATTGTTGCCGGAACAATTTGGCCTTTTTCATCAACAAAAAAGACTCTGTCACCATCTGCATCAGGCGCAATCCCAAAATCAGCTTTTTCCTCAATTACTTTTTCCTGAAGCCATTTTAAATTTTCAAATTTTAAAGGATTGCCTTCGTGATTTGGAAAATTACCATCTAACTCATCAAAAAGACGAACTACTTCAACATCGATATTTTTAAAAAATTCATTAAGATACAAAATTGCCATTCCATTGGCCGTGTCAGTAACCACTTTAAATTTCTTAATTGATTTTTTGTTGATTTTAGATAAAGCTTCATTAACCTCATCTTGAAGAATATGATTATTTTGAATAATTCGACCATCTTTTGTATCTGATGAAAATTTGTTGTTTAAAACAATTTCTTTAATTTGCTCCATTCCACTACCAGCACCGATTTTAATTAATCGATTATTATCTCTTATTACCATCTTGACACCATTGTATTCTTTTGGATTATGGGAAGCAGTAATCATCATTCCGCCATCATATCCATATTTTAAAGCGCTGTAATAAAATGTCGGTGTGGTTGTTAGCCCAGTATCAACACCAGTAATTCCCTGATCAATGATTGCTTTTTTTGCTGCCTCAACTAATTTTGGTGTGCTTAAGCGGACATCATAACCAAAGGACAAGGTAAGTTTATCTTTTTTTAAAGCCGATTTAATATAACTAATGACTCCTTTGATAATCTGATAAAAATCATTCTCATCAAAATCAACTCCATAAACTCCTCTAATGTCATAAGCTTTAAAGATTTTGG
>JBNASR010000085.1:0-3045 GCA_049717425.1 Microgenomates group bacterium
TCTAAAAGTGGGAGGATCCCCTTATTTACATTTTCCTTATGAAGAGGTCTTTCAAAATTGAAAGAGAGTTAAAACTTTTCTTCATGAAAACATTTTTTAAGAAATAAATAAGCCTTTTATATTATTAATTAATGATTTTTTTAAATGGTAAGAAAAAAAATCACAGAAGATAAACCTCTTGATGTCTCATCCTTAATTGAAAAAGTTGAGGAAAAGCCAATTGTTATCAAAGAAGATATGCCTTTAACTAAATCTGAAGAGGAAACAACAAATATTGTCTCAACTGCTCAGGAAATACCTCTTGAAGAGCGCTTAAAAGAAGATTTAAAAATTAGCTATGAGGCAGGTGGCATCTTGGATATTACCTATGGCGGTTATGGTTTTTTGCGCAAAAACTATGTATTGTCACCTGATTCAGACATTTATGTTTCTACCTCTCAAATTCGTCGATTTTGGCTTCGTCGAGGCGATGAGGTGGAGGGATTGGCTCGTCCTCCAAAAATGGGTGAACGATTTCATTCACTTTTGTTAATTAAAAAAATTAATGGCGTTGAGATGACTGAAGAGCAATCAGCTAAAAGAAAAAAGTTTGATGAATTAACCTCACTTCATCCAAATCGCCAGATGAAATTAGAAACAGACAAAGATACCCTTTCTACCCGGATTATTGATTTAATTGCTCCAATTGGTTTTGGTCAGCGAGCTTTGATTGTTTCCCAGCCAAAAGCAGGCAAAACCACTTTTTTAAAAGAGATTGCTCAAGCAGTTGCTACCAATTATCCAGATGTCTATTTGATGGCGATTTTAATTGGTGAGAGGCCTGAGGAGGTGACAGAAATAAAAAGATTTATCAAAGGCGAGGTAGCAGCTTCCAATTTCGATGAGTCACCGCGCCAACAAGTAAAAGTAGCTAATTTAGCTTTAGAGAGAGCCAAAAGATTAGTTGAGATGGGAAAAGATGTGGTTATTCTTTTGGACTCCATTACCCGATTGGCTCGGGCTTTAAATCTTTCTACTACCGGTACTGGTCGCAGTCTTTCTGGTGGCTTTGATCCTTCAGCTTTGTATCCAGCTAAAAAATTTTTAGGAGCGGCTCGCAACTGTGAAGAAGGCGGATCTTTAACCATTATTGGTACTGCTTTAGTTGGCACAGAAAGCCGGATGGATGATTTGATCTATGAGGAATTAAAAGGTACCGGCAATATGGAGATTCATTTAGATCGCGAGTTAGCTAACAAAAGAATTTTTCCTGCAATTGATGTTGAAAAGTCAGGGACGCGCCATGAAGAACTTTTATTTGATAAAGAGACCTTAAATAAGGTCAATACTTTGCGTCGAATGTTAAGTTTACTAAATAGAGAAGAAAGAACTCAAATTTTAATTGAAAAGCTTTTAAAAACAAAAAATAACAAAGAATTTTTAGATAGTTTAAATAAAGGTTAATTTTTCTTGTTTTGATAGAGTTTTTTTATAATTTCCTCGATTTTTTCCTCTTCAATTGTGATGTCAAGATAGGGGATTTTTTGACTGATTCGGTTGATAATTTCTGATAATTGAGTTTTTTTTACTTGAAAAACTACTTTTGGATATTGAAAAAAGCGCAAAAAAGCAATTTTTTTTAAATCTTTTTCTTGAATTGGTTTTTCCAGGATCAAAGAGACATATTTATTCTGAGAAAATTTTTTAATGATTTCAGAGAGCTGACCATCATAGATGATTTTTCCTTGATTGATGATAATGAGTCTTTTGGCTAATTTTTTAACATCTTCAAGATAATGACTAGTGAGGATGATGGTTGCTTGATACTGTTTTTGATAGTTTTTGATAAAGTCTCGGATTGCCTCTTGGGAAAAAATATCCAGACCAATGGTTGGCTCGTCCAAAAATACAATCTTTGGTTGATGGATTAAAGCAGCAATAAATTCCATTTTCATTCGCTCACCCAAAGAGAGCATTTTTACTGGTTTTTCAATCAGATGACTACAGTTTAAAATATCAGTTAAATTAGTTAAGGTTTTTTTAAATTGAAGATCATTGATTTGATAGACTTCTTTATTAAGTAAAAAACTGTCAATAGCTGGCAGATCCCAAAAAAGTTGGCTTTTTTGCCCCATAACAAAAGTAATTTGTTGTAAGAATTGATATTTTTTTTCAAAAGGAATAAAACCATTAATCACTACTTTGCCTTTGGTTGGGTAAAGGATTCCTGACAAAATCTTAAGAGTAGTGGTTTTCCCAGCGCCATTTGGGCCAATAAATCCAACCAATTCATTTTTGTCAATTTCAAAAGACACATCATCCAAAGCCATTAAATCTTCATACTGACGAAAAAATAAATCCTTAAAAAGATTACCAGTTTTTTTATAAATCTTATAGATTTTTGTAAGTTTATCAACTTCGATCATTTTTATATTATAAACAAAATTTTAGATTATTTTAAAAATATTTTTGACACTTGCGTTATCTATATGCGACCGCATATGAATAATTCAACATCCTATAATTTTTTATTTTAAAATTATTTTTAACTTGAGGCGCTTTGGTATTTTCTAATGGCGACTCCCCAAATTTTTAAAGAAAAAATCAAAAATAAACTGCTAACTAGAAAACTAAATACTATGTTTTGCCAGGTTAAAAGTTGGTAGAAAATTTTTACCGGAAAAGTAGTGATCACACCAATGGGTAAAATAAAGGTCAAAATAAAACTTATTGGTTTTTGATAGATATCAATTGGGAATTGACCTAGGCGCATAATATCGCGATAAATAAAAATAGTATGATCAACATCAGTGGTAAAAATTGCCATTGCTAAAACTAAGATATGAAAGCTGGTTAGGATCAAAAAAGAGTTAAAGATAAAAACCCAAAATCCCAAAAATGAAAAAAAATTAGTAAATTGAAGAACTAAAATTATGTTTAAAACTAAAAAAAATGGTAAAAGCATGATTAAATCTAAAAAGTCAACCCCGCCAAAAAGGATTTTTACAAAAGGATGATAGGGTTTGGTTAAGATTAGATCAAGATTGCCAGAGATAAGAAGCGATC
>JBNASR010000086.1:0-3018 GCA_049717425.1 Microgenomates group bacterium
GCTAAGAAGAGCCTCTAAAGAACAGAGTGGTGGTGAACCTCGTGAATGGTCAATAACAATTGAGCAACTAATTGAGATAAAAAGAAGAAATGGGCGGGTAGAAGTTTATAGTTGGGAAGAGCTTTTAAGACGTAATCCTATTGTTTACGAAGGAGATAAAGTTTGTGATACTTTAAAACCCAGACTTCAAGCAACTACAACACCTCGACCTGAAGATATTCATCGTTAATTTTTGTTATCAAATTCTTAAGTTGTTTTTTTTAACAGCATATTATCTTTTTTTATTTATCCATGAACCAGTCCCCACACAAACGAGGACGATTCAGGATTTTGCCCTACCAAGAACCTGTTTGGGCTTTTAAAACCTCAAGCGCCACAGCGGAATATCCAGCGTGGTGTCCTTTAATCTTTGGGAGTGCTTCGCCCAACAAGCGAAAAAAAAGAATAAGATTTTATAGATGAAATTATATAAAAAAATAAATCTTAAATAACAATAAAGAAAAAGGTTGAAAAGTTTTTAAATTTCTTTAGGGAGATTTTTTAAAAAAATAATTCTATAAGTATGGTTTAAACTTTGACACCCTTTTTTAGGGGTACAAGTTGTCGCGGTTGCGAAAAAACATACCCCCCCCATAAGTTTTGATTGTTAGATAAACCTAATTTTAACAATAGTTGCTATAATTATATGCGGTCGCATATGTTTAACGCAACATATGAATATGGGATTTTTGATTAATATTATTGTTTTTTAATTTTAATAACTGAGGTGATTTGGGAGTTGGGGATATAGATGGTATTTCCTTGTTTGTCATTTAAAATAGTTTGGCGAAGGGTAATTTTTTTTACTTTTCCTTCAAGAGACCCGACTTTTATATAGTCACCAACTTCAAATTGATTATCAAAGATGATAAAAAAGCCACTGATTAAATCTTTTGCCAAAGATTGAGCACCAAAAGAAAAGGTTAAGCCAATGATTCCCGCTCCAGTTAAAAATGGAGTAATGTTTACATTCCATAAAACCAAAACGTAGTAAATAACGCCAAAATAAACAAAAACATAGATAACACTATCAATAAAAGATTTTAAGGTTTGCGATTTTTTCAGTAATTTTTCATTTTGAGTCTTTTCAATCCCAAAAATAGCAGTTTTTAAAATTTTTTTTATAACTAAAGTTATTAGATAACCAATAAAAAAATAGATAATTGTAAAAATAATTTTTTTAAGGACAACTGGACTCATGATTTTAATTTTTGACTTTAGACTTTTAATTTGTTTCAGTGACCGCTGAGGGATTTGAACCCCCGGCCTTCTCGATGTAAGCGAGACGCTCTAGCCGCTGAGCTAAGCGGTCTTATTAATATTCTAACATAAAATTATTGTTATAAGCTAAAGACAAATAGTTGTAGGTTATATGCAGTTGACAGAAAAGAGAATAAGTCTCATAAGACTAATATGACTTATAAGATCAATAAAAAAGGCGGTTATGAGAGTCTTTTGGTTTACTGGCTGGCGGTTGATATTTATGATTTAACTTTGATTTTTTGCAAAAGATATGTTAGTCGAAGCAGCCGAACTTTTGATCAAATGATTCAGGCAGCAAGAAGTGGTAAACAAAATATTGTTGAGGCATCTTTAGAAAAAAGCGTTGAAAGCAACTTAAAATTAACTGGAGTGGCAAGAGCTAGTTATGGTGAGTTGTTGGAAGATTATCGAGATTTTTTAAGACAAAGTAATTTAAAAACTTGGAATAAAGATGACTCACGGGTGCAGGTAATGAGGAAACTAAAACCATCATATAAGACTTATAAGTCTTATGAGTCCTATAAGACTTATATGAAAAATCCAGAGTTTTTTGCTAATTTAATGATTACTCTTTGTTTTAAGCAAGGCTATCTTTTGGATAAATTACTTCAAGCTTTAAAAGAAAAGTTCATCCGCGAGGGTGGTTTTCGGGAAAATCTTTTTAAAGAGAGAGTTAATTTTCGAAAAAAATTGGTAAAATAAAAAGATGAACTACAACTTTTTTAAATTAAAAAACGGCTTGCGGGTGATTTTGGTTGATACAAAAACATTTCCCACTTTAACAGCAATGCTTTTGGTAGGCGCTGGCTCTCGCTTTGAAACGAAAAATAATAATGGCATTGCTCACTTTTTTGAACATATGGCTTTCAAAGGTAGCAAAAAATACCCAAACGCGATGATTTTGTCATCTTTAGTTGAGGGAATTGGCGGGCTTTTTAATGCTTTCACAAGCAAAGATCATACTGGATATTGGATAAAAGGTCAGGCAACTCATTTTGAGACAATAATTGATGTTTTAGCCGATATGATTCAACATCCACTTTTAAAAGAAGATGAGATTGAGCGGGAAAAAGGAGTGATCATTGAGGAGATAAATATGTATGAGGATCAGCCACAGTATAAAGTCTGGGAGCTTTTTGAAGAGCTGATTTATCCAAGCCATCCATTAGGCTATCCAATTGCTGGTAAAAAAGAGACTGTTTCTCAATTTAATCGCCAAACATTTTTGGATTATATAAATAGACTTTATTATCCGGAAAACTTGATTTTAGTGGTGGCTGGAGGATTAGGGCAAGCTAAAAATTATATAAAAATAATTGAGGAAAAATTTGGCTGTTGGCAAAAAACTGGCGAAAATCAATTTTTAAAATTTAAAGAAGATCAAAAAAAACCGCGAAAATTAATTTTTAAGAAAAAGACTGAACAAGCTCATTTGGTTTTGGGCTATCCAGGCTTAAATTACACTGATCCAGAAAGATTAACTCAGTCAGTTTTGATGACAATTTTAGGGGGTGGGATGTCATCAAGACTTTTTTATGAGCTTCGTGAGCGCCGCGGACTTTGTTATTATGTTTCCTCTGGAGTTGAGCCATTTGTTGATACTGGTTACATTTATACTCGAGCTGGATTGACATTAAATGTTGATAAAATTCAAGAAGCAATCAAGATCATTATTGATGAACATCAAAAATTAGCTGAAAAACAAGTTGATGAAAA
>JBNASR010000087.1:0-2966 GCA_049717425.1 Microgenomates group bacterium
TTTTTAATTATAAAAACAATAAACTGATTTTAATTGATTATGAATGGTTTTTTGATTTTCCAATTCCTAAAGATTTTGTTATTTTTAGATCAATTATTTATTTAGCCAATCATCTTCAACTGATGATTAAAAATAGATGTTCCAAAAAATTTCCTTGTGTTGAAGTTTTTAAAAATTTTTTTATCCCCAAGACCATTTGGCAAAAAATTAATTTCTCGGTAGACGAAACAAAAAAATATTATTTTTGGGAAGTTAATTTTCAAAATTATGTCAATAAAATTAAACAAAATTATAACGAAGGTATTTTTGTTAATCAATTCAATGAAGTAAAAGAAAAGCTTGATCCATCAATTCTTTATCATTTAGGACTAACATCCAGTTACACTAATCTTCACACCCAACCCCTCCAACAACAATCCCACATCCAAAACCTCGAAACTCAGCTTAACATCATCAAATCCTCAAAATTCTTTAAATTATGGCAGGGATACAACCAAGTTAAAAAGTTTATCAAGTCTATCAAGTTTATAAAGTAAAATATGAAGATTAAAAAAATAGAAGATATATTTGTTTGGAATAAAGCTAAAGAGTTAACTATAAAAATTTATAAATCTATTAAAAGCGTCAGAGATTTCAGTTTTAAAGATCAAATACAAAGAGCCGCTGTGTCAATTATGAATAATATTGCTGAAGGTTATGAGAGAGGTGGAAACAAAGAACTTAAACATTTTCTTTTTGTTGCCAAGGGTTCCTGCGGTGAATTAAGATCAATGTTGCATTTAGCGTTAGAACTAAATTATATCTCAAAAGATGAGTTTAATAGTTTATATAATTTGTCTTTAGAAATTTCTAAAATGCTATCCGGCTTCATCAAAACCTTATAACTTTATGAACTTTATGAACTTGATAAACTTTATGAACTTGATAAACTTTATGAGCATTATAAACTAAATTTAAAAAATGAAAAAAACCAAAAAATTAAAAAAACAAACCACAGAAAATAAAATCTCAATTCTAAAAAAATTAAGAATCTATTTATTTTACCTTCGTCACTATCCTCAAGCTGCTATTAAAGCATTATTGTTCCTTATTACTAATCCTAAAAATTTTATTCAAAAACTCAAACAAATTGAGAAGAAAATGAATTACTTTATTCCAAAAAATCAATTTGACTGGTTGGAATTACTTTCAATAAAAAAAATTCTTAAAGCCCTAAAAATTCTTTTTACTCAAGGTCCAAAAGGAATTATTGAGAAAATAAAAGAAAAACAGCTGCAAAACTATCACAATTTAACAATAAATCAACAATACCAACTTTGGCTTAAAAAAAATTATCCGTCAAAAAAAGAATTAGAAAAACAAAGAAAAGAAAGCAAAAAATTTAAATATCAACCGCTTATCTCAATTATCACTCCAGTTTTTAATCCAGAAAAAAAACATCTGATTGAGTGTATTGAGTCGGTAATAAATCAATCATATGAAAACTGGGAGCTTTGTCTTGTTGATGATGCCTCAACTCAACCTTATGTAAAAGATATATTAAATAAATATAAAAATTTAGATGGAAGAATAAAAGTCAAATTTCGCCAAAAAAATGGTCATATCTGTCAAGCCTCAAATGATGCTTTGGCGATGGCAAAAGGCGAATATATCGCTCTTTTGGATCATGATGATTTTTTATGGCCAAATGCTTTGTATGAGGTAGTTAAATTAATAAATAAAAAACCTCACACTCAATTTATCTATTCTGATGAGGACAAACTTGATTATGATGGTAAAACTCATGTTGACCCGTTTTTTAAGCCTGATTGGAGTCCGGATTATTTGCGATCTATTAACTATATCACTCATTTTGCTGTATTAAAAAAGAGTTTAGTTGATGCTATTGGTGGATTTAGAGTTGGGACCGAAGGCGCTCAAGACTGGGATTTGTTTTTAAGAGCTACTTATTGGCTAGAAAAAAATTTCAATCACTGTCATCCTTTAGACCCAAAAAATCCCATTCAGCATATTTCAACAGTTTTATATAGTTGGCGAAAAACCTCTCAATCAACTGCCTCAGAAAAAAATATTGGAGTAGTTAAAAATTATGCTTATAAAAATCAAAAAAAAGTTTTGGAAGATGATTTAAAAAGAAGAGGATATCAAGGTCGGGTTGAGCCAACAAAATATTTAGGTGTATGGCGAGTTAGATATAAAATTATTGGCAATCCTTTAGTTTCAATTATTATTCCAACAAAAGATAAATACGAATATATTTCTCGCTGTCTTTTTTCAATCCTTGAAAAAACTACCTACAAAAATTATGAATTAGTAATCGTTGATACTGGCTCAAAAGATAAAAAAGTCTGGCAGCTTTATGAAAAAATTAAATCAAGACATCAAAAAACTCAAGTTTTAAAATGGGGAAAAGAATTTAATTTCTCTAGTGTCTGTAATTTTGGAGCAAAAAAAAGCAGGGGAGAGTATTTATTATTTTTAAACAATGACACAGAGGTGCTAACACCAGATTGGATTGAGGGAATGCTTGAACATGCGCAAAGAAAAGAAATTGGAGCTGTTGGTTGTAAATTATTATATCCAGATAATAAATTACAACATGCTGGAATCATATTGGGCATAAAAGGTGGTATAACAAAATATGGTATTGCTGGTCATGCCTTTAAATATTTTCAAGACGGCGATCATGGACAATTTTTTCAACAACCAAACTCCATCAAAAATTACTCAGCAGTTACTGCTGCTTGTTTATTAATTCATAAAACTAAATTTATCGGTTTTGAACCTAAATTTAAAATTGCTTTTAATGACGTTGATATGAATCTTAAAATTTTAAATAAAAAATTTTTTAATCTTTACACCCCATTTACAACTCTAAAGCATTACGAATCAATTTCTGTTGGTTTACCTGAAAAAGGGACACGAAATTTAAAAGAATTTAAAAAAGAAATACTAAAAATGTGGAG
>JBNASR010000088.1:0-2943 GCA_049717425.1 Microgenomates group bacterium
GGACATCTGGTTTTCAGCCAGAGAATCAGGGGTTCGAATCCCCTCGGGATCACAAGTCATGTTTTTTGTTTATATTTTAAAATCTAAAAGAGACGGAAGATATTATGTTGGTTGTACTAATAATGTATTAAGAAGATTGAGTGAACATAATAATGGATTAAGTAAATATACAAAGAATTTTATACCTTGGGATTTGGTTTATAAAGAAAGCTTTATGACTTTAAAAGAAGCTAGAAAAAGGGAAAAGCAGATAAAAAGTTGGAAAAAAAGATTGGCAATAGAAAAATTAATAAAAGATTCTGTCGTCTAGCGGTGCCGATGAAACAAAGTTTCATCGGGCATGCTCGATTCCCTAAATGGGAATCGGCACCTAGGACATCTGGTTTTCAGCCAGAGAATCAGGGGTTCGAATCCCCTCGGGATCACAAAGATTAAAACACTTGCCTGGGTGGCGGAATTGGCATACGCGCAGGACTTAAAATCCTGTGGCTGCATAAGCCGTGAGGGTTCGAGTCCCTCCTCAGGCACTCCTTTTTCAGCTAATATTCTTCTATTGCCTGCTTAACTCAGCGGTAGAGTAGCTGTTTTGTAAACAGCAAGTCCGCGGTTCGAATCCGCGAGCAGGCTCAAAAGATCCCATAGTTCAACGGATAGAACGAATCCCTTCTAAGGATTAGATGGCCGTTCGATTCGGCCTGGGATCACTTTCAAATAAACAAATAAATAAATAATCAAATAAATAAATAAACAAATAAAGAAATAAATGAAAGTAATTAAGTAATTAAGAAATAAAGTAATTAAGGAAATAAGTTTGCAGTTTTAAGTTTTACCGTCATAAACAGGACAAGTAGTTTTTAAGATTTTTTGTATCTGCTTCAAAGCAAGGTCACCTTTAAATGATTCAGGGCTTTGGCTGTCAACTGTCTTCCTCGAGAAGTCTTTTTAATAAAACCAATTTGAAGCAAATAAGGTTCAATAAACTCCTCAACTGTTCGCACATCTTCAGATAAAGCTGAGGCAATTGTTTCCACGCCAACAGGTTGATTATTAAATTTTTCACTTAAAACTTTCAAGTACTGTTTGTCAATATCAACAAGACCAATTTCATCTATTTCAAGTAATTTAAAAAGTTTTTCTAATAATTTCTCATCAATTTGTTTGTGTTTATCAACCTCTAAAATATCTCGAGCGCGCTTTAGAATCCGATTGGCAAGTCTTGGAGTTTTTCTTGATCGATGAGCGATCATTAAAGCTGCTTTGTCAGTAATTGGTAAACCTAGTATTGAGGCTGATCGTTTGATAATTTCTGTTAATTCTTGAGTACTGTAATAGTCAATTCGCAAAATCAGTCCGAAGCGATCTCTAAGAGGCGCTGATAGTAGGGCTAATTTAGTGGTCGCACCAATGATGGTAATTCGGGGAATATTAAGCCTAACAGTACGGGCAGATGGACCTTTGCCAATAATAATGTCTAAAGCATACTCTTCAAGCACCGGATATAATGTCTCCTCAACAGGCTTTGGTAAGCGGTGAATCTCATCGATAAACAAAACATCGTTGTCTTTTAAATTAGTTAAGATTGCGGCAA
The DNA here is from genome assembly GCA_049717425.1 of Microgenomates group bacterium. GTDB lineage: Bacteria > Patescibacteriota > Microgenomatia > UBA1406 > GWC2-37-13 > GWC2-37-13. The sequence goes on from JBNASR010000088.1 coordinate 1,589, forward strand.
TGTCTCCAGTTTTTGTGATGGTAGCGCCTGAGGTGATTTTGATCTCGCCTTGAAGCTCATTGGCAACAATATAAGAAAGAGTGGTTTTGCCAATTCCAGGTGGTCCATAAAATAAAATATGTTCAGATGGCTTGCCTCTTTTTTTGACTGCTTCAATAAAAAGTTTTAATGTTTTAACAACATTTTCCTGACCAATATAATCTTTAAGATATTTTGGTCGTAGATTTTCCTCATAATTATTTTTCATAATTTTTTAAAGCCAACTTGATTTTTTCTTCAAGAGACAAGTTTTTGGGAATTTTTAAAAGCTGTTTTTTTGCCTCAGTGGCACTATATCCTAAAGAGACCATTGCATCAATAAACATTTTGTCATCTTCTGATAAAACTATATTTTTCATTTGAAAATCAGTTTTTAGTTTTGATGACAGCTCAAGAATGATTTTCATTGCCGTTTTTTTTCCAAGGCCTGGTACTTGAGTTAGAGCATCAACATCATTATTTTCAATGGCAGTTATTAAATTTTTTGGTGAGATAAATGAAATGATGTTAAAAGCAGTTTTTGGACCAACACCTGAGACATCAAGAAGCATCTTAAATAATTGATATTCATCTTTTTTTTCGAAACCAAAAAGAATTAAAGCATCCTCTCTAACATGAAGATAGGTGTAAATTTGAAAGTTAGTTGATGGAGTTGGAAAACGAGAGATGGTGTTTGGTGTTAAAAAAACATTATAAAAAACACCACCAGTAGTCTCAATCAAACCAAGATTACCATCAACCTCAACTAAAGTTCCTTTAATTTTTCCAATCATATTGACTAATTATAACGATTATTTTTTAATTTCCTTTTCAATTTCAAGCAATCGATTATACTTGGCAACATTTTCACCATGAACTGGTGGCCCAAAGTTAATAAACTCACTACCGACAGCTACAGAAAAATCAGCAATAAAATCATCATTGGTTTCTTCTAGATCTGAGGCGATTATATAGGCTATTTGATTTTTGATTGCCAGATCAAGTAAATTTAAAGTATCAGTTACTGTGCCAACTTGATTTTGACGGATGACAACAGCGGAAATAATTTTATCTTTAATCGCTTTTTCTAATCTTTGTTTGTTTGAAGCAATTAATTCATCGCCAGTGAGGTATATTTCTTGTGGAATTAGTTGACTAAATTTTTGCCAACTTGGCCAATCATCATAAGAGAACGGATCAGTTACCATCAGTGTAGGATATTTTTCAAAAATAGATTTGTTAATAAAATTAATATACTCCTCAACTGTGATTGGTTGTTGGCGATCCTTGATTAGATAGCGATTACCTTGATGGTAAAATGAGGCGCCAAAGTCAAT
>JBNASR010000089.1:0-2884 GCA_049717425.1 Microgenomates group bacterium
GGAAGCAATCATTTTAAATGCCAAAAAATTGAATAAAAATATTTTTATTATCAGTCGAGTCCATCGAGAAAAAGATCAAATAAGAATGAAAGATTTAGGGGCTAATGTGGTGGTGCAACCAGAGTTTGAGGCTTCATTATCAATTATTAAAAAGATCTATTTAATCCATCGTCTGGAAAAAGAGGAAATTGTTAATAAAATTAAACGACTAAAAATTGAACACGGAATGGTTTAAAAATGTTTAAAAAAAACAAATTTAAAACATATGTCTTTTTATTTTTAAGTTTTTTTTTAATAGTTTTTTTAATTAAAGAGATTAAAACTTCAGTTTTTTTGAAAAATCAAGATCGAGTCAATATTGTTTTTTATTCATCGCAACCAAAGTTTATCTCACTTTCCAAAAATGATTTAAATTATCTGGTTGGATTTTCTTCGAAAAATGAGATTTTGGTGCCTGGTGGTTATCAAGATTATAAAATAGGCGCTTTGGGAAAATTGGTATATTTGGAAAAAAAGCCTGATCTTTTTAAAAAAACTTTTTCTGGAGCTTTGATGATTTTTGTTGATCTTTATTTTTACCCAAAAAAAGTGGAAATTTATTATCAAGAAAAAAACGAACTAACTTTTCCCAAAATCAGCGATATATTTTTGCAAAATTCTAATGCTAATTTTTTAGATAGAATACTTTTGGCTTTTAAAATTTTTAACTTAAAAAAAAATAATTTTCGGATAGTTGATTTGCAAAATCAATCGCTTGATCAAAAAGATTTAATCAAAAAACTTCAAGGATATTTTTATAAAGAGAGTTATCGACAATCACAAGAAACAGTTCAAATACTTTATTCAAAAAGTTATTTGACAGCTGAATTTATTAGCAACATCATCTCAGGTGAGGGGATTAGAGTGGTTGACATCAGCTTTCAAGATAAAGAAAAAATCAATAAGTGCCAGGTAATTACCAAACAAAAAACACCAACAAGTTTAGCGATTGCCAATTATTTTAGCTGTTTTTTGAAAATTGGTGAGACTGATATTTCTGATATAATATTAAAGTTAGGAACTCTTGAAAGAGAGTGGGCAGTTAATTAAAAATATGATTGTTTGGTTTATTTTAATCTTTTTGGTTTCAGTTTTTTTAGCTTGGCAGTCAATGAGTGATTTTCAATTACCAAAAGAAATAAAATCTTTATTAAAAAAAAGAAAAATTAAAGGCAGAATTGTTTTTTTTAAAAATAAGATTAAACACTTTCATTAATGATTATTCTTCCATTTCTTCATCATTTTTATTAGTTGGAAATGAGATATAATCTTCTTTTTCTTCGTTATTAGTTAATAACTCAGCTAATTGATCCAAATCATAATCAGTGATCTCTTCACTTTCTTCTGTCTCATTGTTTTCCTCATCAATGATTTGTTTAAGATTGTTTTGAGTATTAGTGGGAAAGGTGGTATAACGAAGAACTTTTTTGCCTTTTTTTATCTCCTTAATAAAAACAGTAACATTTTTTAAATCTGCCTCTTTAATATAACAATCAAAGATACTGCCTGCTTTAATAAAGATGTTTAATTTTTTTGATAAATCATCAGGAAGACAACCAATATACTCTTTATCATCAGTGCGCACTTCAATCCGTTTTTTTTTGGGAATAAGATTGACTTTTTGACCAATAAAAAGATTGGCAAGAGTTGTTTTTTGACCACAGTTAACCAGAGAAACAGTTTTTGTTTTTCCAGGAACATCGGCAAAAGTATAAGGGTCAAGATTTGTTTTAACTGGTTTAATGGATGTTTTTTTTGTTTCTAAAACTTTAATTTTTTCTAATTGTTCATTAGCCAAAACATTATTGGTTTGAAGTTTTTTAACTTGCAGATATGCTTTTTTAGCTTTTTTTAAATTACCTTTTTGCAAATAGGCAAATCCTAATCTTAAATAAGCATCAATATTTTTATTATCAAGTTTGATAATTTTTTCATTGATTTCAATCGCTTTTTCCCAGTTGGTGGCTATAGCGGCATCAATTGCCGATTGTTCAAGTTCTTCAATGTTTATCATAGATTAAAGATTAGTATATTTTAAAAAAAGCAAAAGTCAAGTATAATATAAAAATATCAAATATCAAATATTAAATATCAAAAATTATCAAAAATTAAAAACAAAAAACTATGTCAGGACATTCAAAATGGGCAAATATTAAAAGAAAAAAAGAAGCTAATGATAAAGTCAAAAGTAATATTTTTTCAAAACTTTCCCGTCAGATTACTGTGGCTGTAATTGAGGGTGGGGGAATCACTGATCCTGAAGCAAATGTTAAGTTAAGATTGGCGATTGAAAAAGCGCGTGCTTCAAATATGCCCAAAGACAATATCAAAAGAGCAATCGAGCGAGGCGTTGGACCAGAAAAAGATCAGCTGAAAGAGGTTGTTTATGAGGGATTTGCACCATTTGGAGTGGCCTTGATGATTTTAGCTCATACTGACAATCAAAATCGCACCTTATCTGAGGTGAAAAATATTTTAAATCATCATGAAGGAAAACTGGGTAATGTTGGTTCAGTGAGTTATCTTTTTCAAAAATGCGGTCAGATTGTTTTTGATAAATCGCAAGTGAGTCAGGAAAAAATTTTTGAGATTAGTGAAAAAATATCTGCTTTTGATATTGAGGAAGATGAGACCAGATTTTATCTTTATATTCCATACGAAAACTTAGGTAAAATTAAAGACGTTTTAAAAGATGTTCAATATGTTGGGGCTGAGCTTGATTTTAGGCCCCAATCACCAATATTAATTGAAGAAGATGAAAAGTTAGAAAAAATCTCTCAATTAGTTGAGGCTTTGGAAGAGTTAGAGGATGTTCAAAAAGTTTTTACAAATCTTAAATAAAAAT
>JBNASR010000090.1:0-2709 GCA_049717425.1 Microgenomates group bacterium
GATTGAGATTTTGGCAATGACTGATGATTATAAAATTAAGCCGGCGAAATTGATTAAAGCTTTTAAAACCGGAGTAAAAATAACTTATTTATTAAAAACTCAATCAGGAAGAGAGATAAAAGCCACTGCTAATCATAAATTTTATTGTCTTGATGGCTGGCGAAGACTTGACCAATTAAAAACAGGTGACTTAATTGCTGTGCCAAGATTAGTTGAGTTTTCTGGGTTAAAAAATATTACTGATCAAGAGCTAATATTTTTTGCCCATATGCTTGGCGATGGCTGTTATGTAAAAAATCAACCTTTGCATTATACAAGCGCCAGTTTAAAAAATATTCAAATAGTAAAAAAAACTGCTAAGGAGCTTTTTAAAATTAATGGTCGTCTGGTTAAACAAAAAAATTGGTATCATCTATATTTGCCTTCACCATTTCATTTGACTCATCATCGGCATCATCCTTTTGTTGAATGGTTAAAAAGTAAAAATTTGAATTTGGCACACTCTTATGAAAAAGAATTACCTTTAGATTTTATGGCTTTAGAAAAAGAGAAAATTAAATTGTTTTTGCATCATCTTTGGGCAACTGATGGTAATTTATCGTGGAAGAAAATCAAAGGAAGAAAACTATCAGCCAGTATTTATTATTCATCAACTTCAAAACAATTAATTGACCAACTGCAGTATTTATTGCTGCGGCTTGGAATTTTGTCAACGATTAGAGTTTTAAAAAAGAAAAATTATCGTCCAAATTACCAAGTTCATATACAAGGAAAAGAAAATCAGTTAAAATTTTTAAAAAGTGTTGGCGTATTTGGCAAAGACGATTTAGTGAAGAAGTTAATTAAAGCAATAGAGAAAATTAAATCAAATACCAATTTAGATATCATTCCCAAACAAGTCTGGCAATTGTTTGTTAAAAAAGAAAAAGAAAGACAAGATATTAGTTGGCGCCAATTAGCTAATTTGTGCGGTACAAGTTATAGTGGCAGCAGTCTTTTTAAAAATAATGTTGGCAGAGAAAGATTAGAGAGAATTGCTCAAGTTTTAAAAAGTGAAGTTTTAAAAAATTTAGCTAATTCAGATATATATTGGGATAAAGTAGTGGCGATTGAAAAATTGGGGAATGAGGAAGTTTTTGACGCTACTGTTGATGGAGTGCATAATTTTGTTGCCAATAAAATCATTGTTCACAATAGCATCGAGCAAGATAGTGATGTGGTGATGTTTTTGTATCAGGAGGAGGAGACTGAGGATTTGCTTGATCAAAATAAAAGACTAGTTAAGCTTTTTATTGCCAAGCATCGCAATGGCCCAATTGGTGAGATTGATTTGATGTTTAGAGGTGACAGAGTCAAGTTTTATGGAGTGGAGAAATGATAATGCAAAATTAATAATGAATAAATAATAATGAATAATGAAATTCAAAAGTTAAAAATCAAAAGTTAAAAAATTTATAGATAAAGTTACCTATTAAAATACCAATTATTCCGCCTCCAACTATATCCAAAAAATAATGAACACCAAGATAGAGGCGGGAGTAGGCGACAATAGAAGCAATTGTAAAATAGATAAAGCGTCTTTTTTTGTCAAAAAATGATAATATGGTGGCTGCGGCAAAAACAATTGTTGAGTGGCCTGAGGGAAAAGAAAAATCTTTGGGATAATTTTGAATTTTTAATTTTAAATTTTGAATTTGATAAAATGGTCGCGGGCGACGAATAAGATTTTTTAAAAAAACCTCGGTTGTTAAAAAACTAAAAAAAATCGTTAAAGTAAAAATAATGATAAATTTTTTATCTTTTTTTGAAATACCAGGATGCGCTTTTTCTTCAAAAAAAACAATTAAAATTAAAAAAATAACCCAGATGAAAATAGATGTGCCAATAAAAGAAAAAAAAGAAAAAAAATTGTGCAAAAAAATATTATCAGGTAAAAGATGATTTAGAAAAATTGTTAACTGTTTATCTAGATAAATTAACAAACTTAACATAGATAATATTATATATAATAAAAAAATGGGGAAAAAAATAAAAACGATTATTTTTGACTTTGATGGTACAATTGCTGACACTTTGCCTTTTACTTTTGAAAAAATTATTGAGATTGCTAAAAAACATAGGATAAAACAAGAAAATGAGATTGTTAAAAAAATTAGAACACTTTCACCAAAAGACCTTTTTGCTGAGTTTAAAATCAGTTGGTTTAAAATTCCTTTTATTTTGTGGGATATTCATCAAGCGCAAAAACAACTTTATCTTCAAATTGATAAGATTAAAATTTTTCCAGGGATAAAGTTTGTTTTAAAACAATTAAAAAAAAGAAAGATCAAACTTTTAATCTATTCGTCAAATCTTAAAAAAAATATTGAAAAATTTTTAGAAAAAGAAAAAATCAATAAATATTTTGATGAAATCTATGTTGGAAAAAATCTTTTGGGAAAAGATAAAGATTTGCTTGAGATTTTAAAAAAAGAATGCTTAAAAAAAGAGGAGGTTTTGTATGTTGCTGATGAGATTCGTGATGTTTTAGCTTGTCATAAGGCTGGAATTAAAATGGTTGGTGTTTGTTGGGGTTTGGCAGGAGAGAAGGGGTTGAGGAAGTATAAGGTCGATTATTTAATAAAAAAGCCAAGAGATTTATTGAAGCTCAAGATCTATTCATAATTTTTATTTAATGATGTTTTAATTAATGATTTTATTGATTGTTAT
>JBNASR010000091.1:0-2677 GCA_049717425.1 Microgenomates group bacterium
TATCATTTTTAATTTTTATTAGCGAATCATTTGTTTCAATTATTTTCCCAGCAATAGCCCGATTGTTCTTTTTTTTCAATTGTTCGACTTGACTGGCGACTTTTTCTTTAAAAGCTTCAATTGACTTTTGATCAACGCTACTACCTGATGGAGAAATTTTTGTTGTTATGGTTTGTGAAAAAATAGTGGCGCCACTAAAAAACCACAACAATAAAACAATAATAAAAATAATTTTTTTCATAATTCTTCTTGTAAATAATAAATTTTTAAAATCTTTTCTTGTGTTGTTAATTTTTTATCTTTGGGATAAACAACTACTTTAATCACATTTTCACCACGAGCAAGCGGGAAATCAATTTTAAAATTAATTGTTTGATTAACAAAAACCTGATCTTTTATTGGTGACTGCACTACAATCAAAGAATTCTTTGGTGCCTTTCCTTTAATTGTAACTGAATTAACAGCATAAGTGGCATAATTGTTTGGCTCAATGATTTCTAATGTTTGAAGGATTTCTTGCTTTTGTTGATTAATTTGTCTTACTTGCTCTATTGTTGGAATGGCTTTATTTTTTAAACTTTGATTGTTGTTTGTTTGAAAAACTAAAAAAAAACCAATTAAACTTCCAAAAATGACCCCAAAAATCACTGCTAATAGTCCTTCTTTTTTCATAATTTTTTTAGATTTTTTAAAATTTTTGGCAAATAATCAATTATTTTACTTACATTATACCAATAACCATATTGATTAAACAACTCATCAGCTGCTTTTTTTAAAACAATTGAGGCAAAAACAGCTGAATCAAAAGATTCATTTTTGACATAAAACGAAGCAGCTAATGCCGCTAAAACATCACCAGTGCCACCTTTAGTTAATCCTTGATTGCCTCCTTCAACAACAACAGTTTGATCACTATCTGAAATAATATCATTAACTGCTTTTAACAAAATCACTATATTGTATTTTTTGGCAATTTTTTCAACAAGATTAATTTTTTCTTCAAAATTTAAATCAATTATTTTTTCAGCAAATAACTTTTCAAACTCTTTTTGATGAGGAGTAATAATTGGCTTTGTTTTTAACTTCAAAAGCCAATCTTTATCCATCATCTGTAAACTTCCCGCATCAATGACAAACTTTTTTTCAGGAAAATTTTCAATTAAAAATTGAGTTAAAAAATAAGTATATAAAGCCTCATCTTTAATATTAATTAAATCTTTTTGATTTTTTATTTGTATATTTGATATTTTACCTCTTATCATTCCCGGTCCAATCAAAATCACATCGTCTTCTTCCGCATATTTTAATAAATCATCCTTGCGAACAATTATTCCATTTCTAAACTTTGTTTTTAAATTTAAAAAAATTTTTTCATTTTCCTCAGTTGAGCAGTAATGAACCATATCAACAAAATGACTGGCTGTCTCAGCCGCCCAAAGTGAAGCCGCATGAAATAAAGAAGAGCCACCAATAATTAAAATCTTACCATTTTGACCTTTGTGAGAATCATTTTTAGCTAAAATAAATCTTTTAAAAATTTTTTTTAACACCACATCATCATTGGTCTTGATAAATTGGGTCATAATTTTATTTTAAAAAAATCTATTTTACAAATTTTTGTCAATTACCGACTTCATATCAGTAAAGCTATAAGCTCCCTGAAACATCTGGGTATTAACTAAGAAATGAGGTGTGCCCTGAAATCCTAAGCTTGGTGACAACTGTTGATCTCTAACTAATGTCTGTTTATATTTTTCAGATTCTAAACAATTTTTCAAAAAATTTGCATCAATCTCATTAGCTAAAAAATTGACTAATTCAGAGATATTGGCTTTATCATTTCTTACTTTTTCATTAATTAAAGTATAACCTTCATTGGTCATCAAGCGATCATGGATCTCCCAAAATTTTCCTTTTTCATAAGCGCAATATAAGGCTTGAGCCGCTAACTCGCCATTACCATGACCATTAGAATAAATAAAGGCAAAGGAAGCTTTTCCCTGATCAACCAATTTTTTCATTTCTGGCACTGGCGGAACATATGCGCCACCTTGAGATTGATATTTAAATCTTTCTCCTACTTGACCAGCCAGTTCTGGGTTTAAACCACCAGCAATATGACAAAAAGGACAACTTGGATCTGAGACTTCAACAAATAATAATTTTCGGTTTGCATCGCCAAAATGAATAAAATCTTTGCTAAAAAGTTTTTTCACTTGATCAATTTTTACTTCTGGAGCCTGTTGTTGTCTTTGTTGAGTGGTAACTGTTGGATTAGTTAATTTTTTCTCTAAATTAAAAACTTTAATCGCTAAAAAAATATTAAAAACAAGCAGTACTCCCATTAAAAAATAAATAGGCTTTAAGTCAATTGATTTTAATTCTTCTTGTTGAACATAAGTAACTAATTCTTTTTGTTTTTTTGATTTTTTTGCCATATTTTTTTAAAAAACTATTAATTAATTGCTAACATTTAATTGTCTCAATTTTAAAATTTTTGTCAAGTTTAAATTATCGTGCATAAATTCGGTAGATATTGGCGCCAATTTTTTCAAATTTGAAAATCTCAATCTTGCCGATTTCGGCTGTATTTTTTACGTGAGGCCCTCCACAAAACTCTTTGGAATAAGCCTCTTCTAATGATCGACCAATATAGTAAACTTTAACTGTATCAGGA
>JBNASR010000092.1:0-2672 GCA_049717425.1 Microgenomates group bacterium
TCTTTAGATAAACAATTATTTCAATCTTTCAATGAAAGTCAAAAGATTTCTTTTCCTTCCTCTTATGAAAACGTAAAAAATATTGTTATCTGTGGTATGGGTGGGTCACGTTTTCCGGCTTTAATTATTAAAGAATTATTTAAACAAGAAGTGTCTTTGCCGGTTATTATTAATGATAATTACCATCTTCCAGGCTTTGTTAATCAACAAACTCTTGTTATTTTATCCTCTTATTCTGGTACTACTGAGGAAGTTTTAACAACGGCTTTACAAGCCCAAAAAAAACGAGCAAAAATTACTGGTTTAACCGTTGACGGAGAGCTTAAAAAATTTTTTGAAAAAAATCAATATCCATTTTATTTGATTAATCCGATATATAACCCCTCTAATCAGCCAAGAATTGGTTTTGGCTATTTTGTTGGTGGAATATTGGGAATATTATTTAGATTAAATTTAATTGATGAATCAACCAAAAATATTTATCAAGCGATTGAGTTTTTAACTAGGCTAATTAACAACTACAAAATTGAGGTGAAAATTGCTGCCAACCCTGTAAAAAAACTGGCGGAAAAAATTTATCAAAAATACCCTTTTTATATTGTGGCCGAACATTTAATAGGAGTTGGTAATGCCATTGCCAATCAAACCAATGAGACAGCCAAATCTATCTCTGATTTTCGAATCATTCCTGAGTTAAATCATCATCTGATGGAGGGATTAAAATTTCCAAAAAAATTAAAAAATTTATTAGTTTTTGTTTTTTTCTACTCTTCTTTATACTCTACTGCAATCCAAAAAAGATTTATTATCACTAAAGAGGTGGTTGAGCAAAATAAAATTAAAACAATTTGGGTTGAGCTTAATGGTAAAAATAAAATCGAACAGGTATTTGAACTTATGGCTTTGGGAAGCTTTTTGTCATTATATCTATCAGTTTTGTATGACCAAGATCCAAAAGTGATTCCTTATGTTGATTATTTTAAAAAGAAGTTAAAAGAGATGAAATAATTTCCGCAAATTTAACGCAGATTTACCGAAAAAGTGTTTATTATAAAAATTTAAATATCAGCATAATAAAAAAAATCAGCTGGTGTGGGATAACGTAAAGACTCAATCGCCTCTTCTTTTTTTAATTGATAATAACTTTCAATTAATTCTTTTGAAAAAACCTCACTTTTAATTAGAATCTTATCCTTTTTTAAGCTTTCCAAAACTAAAAACAAATTATCCGGTGTTTGTTTAATATTTTCCTTTTCCCAGATATTTTCATCAAATGGGCCAAAGCCTAATTTTTTAGGATCAAGCTTTTGTTTTATTCCCTCAACTCCAAAAACAAGCATCGCTGAAAAAGCTAAATAAGGATTGGCGGTTGGATCTGGACAGCGAAACTCAAGTCTTTTGGCTTTTTCGTTGTTGTTAAAATACATTGGGATTCGGATGGCGGCACTGCGGTTTCTTTTGGAAAAAGCCAAGGCCGTTGGTGCTTCAAAATGCGGAACTAACCGACGATAAGAGTTAACCGTTGGGTTAGTAAAAGCTAAAAGTGGTTCAATATGATAAAGAATTCCAGCTAAATAAAAAAGTGCCTCTTTTGATAGCTGTCCATAACCTCTTGGATCGTAAAAAATATTTTTGTTATTTTTAAAAAGACTTTGATGGGTGTGCATTCCTGATCCATTATCGCCAAATACTGGTTTTGGCAAAAAAACCGCCACCAAACCATATTTTTTGGCTAAGTTGCGGGCAACATATTTATAAATCATTACTTTATCGGCCATTTTTGTTAAAGTATCATAGCGCAGATCAATTTCTACCTGACCACCACTTGAGACTTCATGATGATGGATCTCAACCTCAATGCCGATTTGATTTAAAATTTTTACCATCTCATTTCTAAAATTTTGTAATTTGTCATAAGGTGGGGCTGGAAAATATCCTTGTTTTATTCTGATTGGGTATCCATCAATTTCTTCATCAACCTCACTAGTAAATTCACTACTTTTTAATTTGAAAAAAGAAAAATAAGGAGAGAGATAAAAATTTACTTTATCAAAAATAAAAAACTCGATTTCCGGTCCCCAAAAAGAAACATCAGCGATTTTTGTGTCTTTTAAATATTCTTCGGCCTTTTTAGCTGTTAATCTTGGATTTTTAACAAAAGGAAAACCGTTTCCTGCTTCGTAAACATCAGCAATCACTGACAAAGTTTTTTCAAAAAAAGGATCAAGAAAAGCTGTTTCCAAGTCTGGTTTTAAAATCATATCTGACTCCTCAATATTTTTAAATCCTCGAATCGATGAGCCATCAAAACCAAAGCCGTTTTTGATATTTTTTAAAGTAAACTTAGTCACTGGTACAGTCATATGCTGCCAGACGCCTCGAATATCAGCAAATTTTAAATCAACAAAATCGATCAATTTTTTTTCAATCAAATGAAAAATATCCTTAGGATCCATAAGATTTGTTGGGGGATAAAACTATTAAAAATTAATGAAGACCTCCTTGTCTTTTTTTCTCGTCATTGAGAAGATATGTTATTTTATAAAAAAGTTTTATTATTTTGTCAAGACCTTGTTAAAGCCGGTACATCAGTAACAGCTTTTGGGGTGATATTTTATATATAATTTTTATATTGCGTTATTTACCCACGATCGTGGGTAAAAATAACAATG
>JBNASR010000093.1:0-2624 GCA_049717425.1 Microgenomates group bacterium
TTAAAAGTGAAATTTTTATTTTCATCAATGATAATTATATCTTAATGGTTTTATTTATTGTAAAAAAAATGCGCGATCGCGCATTTTTTTTGATAAATTTTTGAAATAAAATATTAATAATATTATTTAATTTTCTTAAAAAAATATTTCCAAAAAATAAGCACAGATAGAATCACTATTGAAATCGCAACCAGATATAGATATTTTTTTGTATTTTGTTTTTTATCTGTCAATTTATTTTCTGTTTCTTTTTTTGTTTTTTCTCCTAAAACTTGATTATCATTATTTTTGACTGTTGTTGTATCGGTTGTTAATTTTGAAAACAAAGTTGTTGTTGAGGTAGGAGTAATTGACGAAAACATTGCTTTATTAATTGAGTTAATGTTATTGGAATTTGAATTGGTATTATTGGCTGATGAAGTTGGGGTCGGTGTTAACTGACTAGTAATTGTTGGAGTAATGGTTGGGCTAGGCGTCAATAAAACTGTTGGTGTAGGTGTATTTGTTGGCGCTGGTGTATTGGTTGGTGTTGGATAAATTGAATTGGCTGTTTGGTCATTATAGCTAATCAGATAATTATCAATCTGTAATTCTGGTTGCTCATTGGTAATTGAACCATTTATTGTTTCCCATAAATCATTGTTTTGCGAAATCTGACCAATAATTACTTGATAATTCCCAATTCCTGTACCTTGAATATTTAGCTGATAATCGCCTGTTTGGGCATCGGGAATAAAAATTATTCCATCATCCTCAGTATATATTTGATTATTGTTTTCTACTGTCATTGTTGCTGGTGATTTGATTAAAAAAATCAAAGATCTGGCAATATTGGTTTTTTCGCCTTCAACAATTTGATCGTCAGAATAACTTATTGATAATAAATCTAAAATTTTTTTAATTGCCTCTTTTTTGGTAATGATTTCACCATGGTCAAAGTAAAATTTTTCACTATCAGAATCCTCATTAGCGCTTATTGATGGCACAGTATAATCACCGTAATCAAAAATTACTTGTTTTGGTAGACCGTCAAGATAATTACCTAAGGTTTGATCAATTAAATTTGGTTCCTCAACAATATAACCAAATAGAGTGTTTTTATCTTTTTCTCCATAAAGTGAGGTAAAGATATCAAAAATATCTTCAAAATTATTGTTGTAATAATTTAACAAATCATTTCTTATTCTTAAACTGTTTACGGGTATAATTTCGCCAGAATTATTTTTTAAAAAATCATAAACTGGAAAAAGATCATAAAGAACTGGAATTTTTTGAGCAATTGTTTCTTTATCTGACTCAAATCCAGATTTATTTAATATTAAAATCAATTTTTGAGCTAACCACAAAAAAGTATTTTCTCGATCAATTTCTCCTGCCTCAAGCGGTTTATAAACTTGAACTACTCCTTGATGAGGAGAGCCAACACTAATTATTTTGTCGACATTTTGTTTATATTTTTGAGAATAAATTCTTGCCACTAATCCGCCCAGTGAGTGACCAACAAGAGCAAATTTATTGACAACTGCTGATTTTTTATTATTTAAAAAATCATTTAAATCCTCAATCGTCTCTCTAATTGATTTTCGCCAATCATAGGCAAAAACATAAAAATCATCATTTTCTTTAAATCCTAAATTTTTTAAAGTATTTATCAAGCCATTATACTCCTTGACAAAAGGCGCTAATTTCCATTGATTATAACTGACACTTTCATTATGCAAAATCGCCCTCCCACTCCACGACCCCATAAAGCCAGGCAAAATAACAATTGGTATTTTGGTGAGGATGGGAGTGGAGGTGGGAGTGGGAGTTAAGTAATTTAAATTGCTAATTATTAATCCTATCCCCCAAGAATTATTATGACGACCAGTAAAATATAAATAAATATTGTTATTAAAATAAATTGACTCTAAATCATTTAATATTTGATTAGGAAAATTAACACCATCTTTCCTTAAAATTAAACTATTATTATTCTCAATTACCCAATTTATTCCATCATTTGAAACTAATTTATGAATTTCTTCATTATTTCCATCACCTGTAACATACCAAAGATAGTATTTATTATTAATAAATTTTAAAGTATGATTACCTACATGTAGAATATTTGGATTAATATTAAGAGGACTTGATCTTTTTATCCAGTTTATTCCGTCTACAGACTCTGCATACGCTATTCTCCAATAACCATCACTGCCCCATGCTCCATACCACATCTGAAATTTATTATTAACGTATAAAACATAAGGATTTACAATTCCTTTACTTTCCCATGAATATGAAGGATATAAAATTTTATTTGAATTTTTAATCCAATTGATGCCATCTGTAGAGGTAGCAAGTCTAATAAAATATTTGTTATCGTTGTTTTTAAGAGAAAAATACCAAAGATAATAAATATTATTAACTTTTATTATAGATGGACCCATTATTTCAATTTCGTCGTTATCACTTAATAAAACAGGATTATCAAAAAGTTTTATCCAATTAATGCCATCATTAGATTCCAAATAATCAATGTTCCATCGATTATTATAGTAATTTACAAACCACATCTTAAATTTTTGATCTTCAAAAATAACTGCTGGACTACGGGAGTCTTTTATATAAGTTTTTTTATC
>JBNASR010000094.1:0-2623 GCA_049717425.1 Microgenomates group bacterium
TAGCCGGAGAAGTTTGTCCTTATACACCAGAAGATGTAAAAGGAGCTGTTCTTGATAAATTAAGTAGTAAAGAGAGAGATCCAAACACAGGACAAAAACAAGAACCAGATTCAAATACTCCTGAAGGGGTAAGGCATAAAGAAACTTTGGCAGTAGCTCAAGCAATGCGAGAGTATCTTGAAATTAATGGAGCACATATTCCAAATGCATTATTACAACAAGTCTATGATTATTTAAGCAAGAGTCCACTTTTTAGAGATTTAATTTATGATAAAAAGGGTCAAATAAGAAGATCAGATGCTGAAGCAATAGCTAAAACTCTTCTTTCTCAACCTCAAGTTCGCGCTGCCATCCATCGACTTTTTACTGAAAGACTTGATCCATCAAAAAGATTAAAAGGAGAAGAGGCAGTAAAACAACTTCAAGCAGAGTTAAAGGCATTGGAGGGACAGGTTATTGATATAAATCAAGTGGATAGTGAAATAACTACGGTTCAAAATTCAATTCAATCAGCTAGAACTGATATTACAAATGATCCTAATTATAGTGATTATTTAGATTTGAATTCTCAATTAGAAAATTTAAATGAAGAGTTTCATATCTTACAAGAAGCTTATAAACAAGCAAAAATTAGTAATCCTCAACAACTTCAGCAAGTAGCTAATGATATTTCCCAAAAAAGAAGTGATATTAGAAGGATTCAATTACAACTACAAGAGACAAGATTCCAAAATATTAATTCTAAGTTAAGTCAAATTGAATCGCTTCAACAACAGCTTAAAGTTTTAGAAAATCAAAAAAATCAAGCAAATACTCCTGAACAAAGGCAACTTAGATTACAATTAGAACAAAAAAGACTTGAACTTCAAGAGGCCAAGGTATTATTAACTGCTGAAAGGATAAAATATGCTTCAGAAGTTATCGCTATTCCTTCAGAGGCAGTAAAAGAGTATTTAGATGCAGCTTTAAGCGAAACAGCTCAAGCTTATAAAAACGAGGCAAAAAAAACTGCAGAGGAAACTGCTGCAAAAAATAAAGAGTTGGAAGGTCGAGCTGCTGAAAAATTAGCTTATGCTATCTCAACAAAAGAAAAAAATGGTCGTCATTTACCTGATAAAAATAAAGCTCAAAGATTACTAGATTTTTTATATCAACCAGATGGATTAGGTAAATTTATTGAAGAGATAGCTAAGGATCAAACGAGATTAGAAGCATATGGTTTAACTAGTGAAGAAGCTAATGTAATATTAAGTAGAAAAAGCGATCCTGCATTTGTTGAACAAGTAGGAAAAAAATTAGCCTCATCGGTTTTTGCTGATTATTTGGCAGCTGGCGGTCGGCTTTCAAAGGATGATTTAGAAGCATTAGCTAGAGTGCCTTGGGGTCAAGAAATAATAAATAATGGTATTCAAGTTGCTCAAGAGAGAAGAGAGTTTATAGAAAAACAATTAGGAAAAGGGGTGATGAATTGGATTGATGAGATAAAAATAAATCACAAAAATGTTAAATGGTTGCAAGAACATTGGTACACCTTTCCACTAGGCGCATTGCTGATTTTGTTACTGGGTTTAAAAAAAGTTATTAAGGAATAATAAAAAATAAAAAAATTTAAGATAAAAAATAAATTTAGTTACTGTTTCCATTTTCATTCTTAAAAGCCAAAGTTATTTTTTAAAATGATAGTGTTTATTATTGCAAGAGTTAATGCCAGTATTAGAAAAAATCAAATTAACTGATAATTTATATATAAAAGCATTATAACAAGCTGAAAAAATAATTGATAATTTGCAAACAGGTCAATACCAAGATTTTCTAAAAATCCAAGAGCTTCGGCAGAAGATAATGGCTTTGGCTGGGAATGCGAAAAGTTAAATATATTCAATATTAAATACTAGGTATTGGGAGGTTTGTGAATTTTTTTTACTCAATTGTCTGATTATTTATTCCCAAAAGTCTCAGCACTACCTCTTTGCGATATCTTCGGTCGCCGCGGGAGTTGATGCGAATGGCTGGTAATTTTCCAGACTTGCCCCAGCGTTTAATTGTTAAAGGAGACACTCGCAAAAGCTGAGCCACTTCTTTAATCGTTAAAAGATCAGGTAAGTTTTCGAGATTGAGTTTGTTTGAATTTGACATATATAGTAATATTATATTATATTATATTTAACATGTTTTTGTCAAATAAAAACTTTATTTAAATTCATGGTTTTATTATTATTTATTATTATTTAAGTATTTCTTCTAACTTTTCATCAAGTTTTTCTAAGGTTACTTTCTTTTTCCTTGGTTTTTCGGTAGGTTTCGTTTCTACTTTTTCTTTGGTTTTTTGTGGTGGTTTTTTCTTTTCTATCAAACTTCTTAACACTTTTTCGTTTTTATGCAATTCTTTTTTTATCTTTTCTACATTTTCAGGCAAAAGATAGAAAGAAAAAATAACTAAAAATCCTTCATTGTGTTTTTTGACAGGGTAGGCGAACCTTTTCTTTTCAATAAATTGCTCTTCGACTTTTCCGTCGAATTTTTTAATAATTTCTTCTGCCTCTTTTAAAATATTTTTTTTCTCTTCTGGTGTTAAATTTGAAGTTAAAAAAGAAAGCTCGTAATAATTCATATTTTTAAATTT
>JBNASR010000095.1:0-2590 GCA_049717425.1 Microgenomates group bacterium
TATACCATATACGTTGGTAATTCAAAATACTGGTAACGTCGGCATCGGGACGACGGCACCGGGCGGAAAATTAGCAGTTGATGGCTATTATGATTATGGTAGTTGTTGGACTGGTGTAAGTAATTGTACGTTTGGTATTTTACATAAATCAACTACTCAACCATCAGTATATAGAACGTATTACGGAGTAGAGGGAGTAGTAAAAGAATTAGGAGTCAGCGGAACAGGATATGGATATAGATTAGGAATACATGGAGTATTAATTGATAGTAATGAAAGTAATTGGTATGTGGCAGGCACTCTGGCTCAACAAAGTGCCCCGTATTATAATACTTATGCAATAGTTGGATGGGCAAATTCTTGCCCTACAGGATATAACTGTTATAGTGGATATTTTGGAAGCACCAATGGTGCCTACCCATTTGTAATTATAAGCGGCAACGTCGGCATCGGGACGACGGCACCAGCATACAGGCTAGAATTACCAAACATAGCCAATTCTTCTGGCCAAGGCCGGGCTAATGCTTGGGTGACATACTCAGACATATCTTTAAAAGAAAACATAAAACCAATTGAAAATGCTTTAGATAAAATCTTGAGTCTTCAAGGAGTCACTTTTGATTGGAAAAATCAACCCAATGCCCACTCATCTGGTTTTATTGCTCAACAAGTCGAGCAAATAATTCCTGAGCTTGTAACAACAAGCTCTGATGGGCTAAAATCTTTAGACTACGGCCGCTTTACTCCTTATTTAGTTGAGGCCATTAAAACCCAACAGTCCCAAATCGCCTCTCTTTCAGCCCAACTTGAAGGGCTAACTCTCACCTCAACTGGCGATATTGAAATTACCAAACCTAACCAAGAAAACCAAGAATATGTCTATGATGGTAATCCTAATATAGAAAATCAAATATCAAATATTAAAAATCAAAATTACATAGTAAAAATCAAAAATGAAATAATAGATAGGATCGCTGCTTTTTCAGAAATTATTGCTGGAAAAATTAAAACTGGCCTTATTGAGGCAGAAAATACGATCGTAAATAATATCTTAGTTGCTAAAAACATTATCGCCCAAACAATCCGTGTCAATGAGCTTTTTGTCCGCGAAAATCTTTTCTCTGAAAAAATCACCTCACCCATCATCCAAACCAATGAACTTCAATTTGACTCTCAAGAAGCCACCATCAAAACCACCTCATCAAGCGCCAAGCTATCAATCACTGATCAAAATAGCTCACCAGTGGCTCAGTTTAAAACCGATGACAAAGAAACCACTTTTTTTGGCTCACTTGATATTGAATCAGATCAAGAAAAAGGAAAATTGGCTAAAATTGTCCTAAAAAATCTAGAAGGCAAACAAGCTGTTGTTATTGATGCCTCAGGCGATGCCTCATTTTCCGGGCAAATCACTGCCTCATCAATCGTCAGTGACTTAGGTAACCTAGGTAACTTAAAAGCCAAAGAAGCCTCAGTTGAAGGCAAGCTTATTGCCAGAGAAGTTGAGGCAGAAAACATCAATCAAATTGAGCAATCCGTCCAATCAGTTTCCTCAAATATTAATGAGATCCAGCAAATTTTAGCCAACATCCAAAATCAACCCCTTCCCAATCCACAAAACACTACTAATTTAGCTAATCTTGAAAATATTGAAAATCTTACTGTTACCAATCAAGCTAATCTTTACAATGTCGCTGTTTCCGGGTCACTTCTTATCGGCCAGACAGTTTTTGAAAACAACACCATCACCACTTTAGCCTCTGAACTTAAACTAAAAGCTTTAGAAAAAATCAATCTTTTTGATGGTGCAGTCATCATTGCCAAAGACGGCACTATTACCACCAAAGGTGAGCTTATCGCCGAAGGCGGCGTAAAAACCGACACCATCTCGCCGCGAAGTGGAGATAACCTAAGCGTCCTAGGTAACTTAAGTGTCTTAGGCGGCTTAAGCCTGCCCAAAGCCACTGACTCAGCCTTGATCACTGCTGCTGACAACTTTAGTCAAAAAGGTATTTTTGCCCCAGCTATTGAGGCCTCCTCCTCAGCGGCTGGATTTGGCGTCATCCCAGCCACCTCTCAAGAAGTCGTCATCTACTCCTCTTATGTCAAACCTGACTCACTTATTTACTTGACACCAAAAACCAGCCAACCAATTAATCTCTCTGTTTTTGAAAAAAAAGATGGTTATTTTAGAGTCATCCGCGACCAACTGCTTGATCAAGATGTTAAGTTTGATTGGTTGATTATAAATTAAAAAATAAGCACACCGATAACGCAGAAAAAAACCGATGACACCGATAAAATTTTAGTAAAATAAAAATATGAACAAATATTTTCCTTATAAAGAGTTGTCATACAAACTCGTGGGAATATTTTACAAAATAAGAAATCAGTATGGTAACGCCCAAAAAGAAAAAGTTTATCAAAACGCCTTGGCTGAGGAGTTAGAAAAATTAAAAATTCCTTATAAAAAAGAAGTCGAGATTCCAATAAAATCTCCGGAAACTGGTAAAAAACTTGGTAATTATCGGATCGATTTTGTTGTTGATGAAAAGATTGTTGTTGAAATCAAAGCGCTAAATTTTACCCC
>JBNASR010000096.1:0-2491 GCA_049717425.1 Microgenomates group bacterium
GATGGCTGGAAAGCATATGTCATCAAAGATCAATCATCTGACATCAGGCAATTTTTTTATACTTACTTCCCTTTTATTTTTGGCCAAGAAATTAAAGATCACGTCTTAGTCAATAATTGGGCCAATGGCTGGCTTATTGACAATCAAACAATAAAACAACTTAACAACTCAACCATCTATCTCATCTTCTGGCCGCAGTATTTGGAGTTTTTGGGATTTTTAATTTTTATAGAAACTTTTTTAACTATTATCATTAAGTTTAGTAAATCTAGTAAAATTTAGTAAAATTTAGTTAACAAAAATTAGCTATTTAAAAAGTTCATGAATAATTTAATTATTTACAAAAATGAAGTGATTACTCTTCTTCAAATTGTTGAATTAATTTATAAAATTGATACTAAAAAAATTCAAAACAATTATCAATTCTTAGCAAAACAAATTACATCTCTAATCAAAACATTTTAAATTAATTTACTAGATATACCAGATGTACTAAATTTACTAAATCTACTAAAATGTTTGACACTCATTGCCACCTAAATTTTTCAGCTTTTGAAAACAATTTAGAGGATGTTGTTAATGAGGCAAAAAATAAAGGAGTTAATTTTTTTGTGGTGCCGGGAACTGATATTGAGACTTCAAAAAAAGCTGTTAAAATTGCTCAAAAATATCAAGGTGTTTTTGCCGCAGTAGGTATCCATCCTCATCATATTTTTCAAATAAAAGATTACTCTTTGGAAAAAATAAAAAACCACCTTCTTGAGGAAATAGAAAAATTGATAAAGCAAGAAAAAGTCGTGGCAGTTGGTGAGATTGGTCTTGACCGTTATATTTATCAGAAAACAAAGTATGAAAGTTATCAAATCAATGAAGAATTTGTCAATCTTCAAAAATTTTTTTTTACTGAGCAATTAAAATTAGGGGCAAAATATCAAAAAACAGTTATCATCCACAATCGCCAGGCTAAAGCTGATCTTTTGGAAATTTTAAATAGCAATAAAAAACTGGTGGCAAATAGCAAAATGGTTTTTCATTGTTGTGAGGCTGATGAGGCGCTTCTTGATTTTGCTAAAAAAAATCATATTTTTATTGGTGTTGATGGCGATGTTACTTATGATCAAAAAAAGCAAGAATTTGTCAAAAATGTTCCTCTTGAGATGCTGGTTATAGAAACTGATTCGCCTTTTTTAACTCCTACTCCTCTTCGAGATAACCCAAAAACAAAATTTCCCAACACTCCTAAAAATCTTTTAATTATCACCCAAAAAATTGCCGAAATTAAAAATGTAAATATTGATAAAATCAAAAAAATAACTTTTAAAAATAGTCTCGAGCTTTTTAATCTTTAAAACCTGCTTTTAAAAACTTATTTTAAACTCTCATAATCAGCAATTTTTAATTTCCCTAACATTGCGTTATTAAAACACGATCGTGGGATAGTATAACAATATATAAAAATCACTCGTTGTCAATAAAAAGTTGTCTACTTTTATATTATACTTATATATTATGAACCTAGCTTATTTGCAAATTCGCAATCCAAAAGATGATGAAACTCCCATTGAAGCGGCAACGCAAATTTTTGCATCGCTTGTCCCCTATCAATATGTGCCACTTTGGAAAAGACTAATTTTTGGCTGGCCAGCTACTTATGCTTTTGAGATATACTATCTTAATCAAACAGTTTATTTTTATCTAACCGCCCCCTCTGAAAAAACCACCCTTGTCCAAAGCCTTCTTTCCTCCTCTTTTCCTCAAATTAAAATCACCAAAACAACAGACCCTCTTGATATTTTGTTAAAAAATAAAAATTTTTCTGTTGGTGAGATGATTTTATCATCTGGTTTTTACTATCCAATAAAAACTTACCTTGATTTTCGTGATGTTGATCCTTTATCATCTTTAATTGGATTTTTATCAAAACAACCGGGAAATCTATATTATCTTGTTCAAATTGTTTTAACACAAGCCTCAACCAACTGGCAAGATCAAATCACTGTTCAAGCTGGCAAAATGCATTATGACTCCTCATCTGGTCGCTATACTCAAAATCCTCACAAAATGCTTTTGATGAAAAAAGCTTCTTTTCAAGGGGGAAAAATAGGGATCAGACTTTTGGTTTCCTCACCAAGCACAACCTTAAACCTTTATCCATTTTTACTTAATCTAGCCGGCACTTTTGGCTCATTTTCTTTGGGGGAGGGCAATCAATTTATCTTTAAAAAACCTTTAATTTTCAAAAACTGGCTCTTGGATAAAATCAAAAAAAGAAAAATTAATTATTTTGAAAAACAAGATCAAATTTTAAATGCTCAAGAGTTGGCTACTTTATGGCATCCACCAGGATATCTACTATCTGGAATAAAAAATCTTGCCTGGGGAAAAACTCTAAAGGGCGAACCACCGGAAAATCTACCCATTGCAACAGCTTCTGAGGATCAAAAAAAGGAAATCAATTTTTTTGCCAAAACCGAGTTTAAAAATAAAGAAC
>JBNASR010000097.1:0-1058 GCA_049717425.1 Microgenomates group bacterium
CTTATAGGATTTATAGGAAGGAAAACAGAAGAAAGATTTTTGGTTTTGGCGTTTTTGGGATATTTTTTGCCTAATGCTTTTGTTTTTACTAAATGGACAAGATTTATTGCTCCAGTTTTTCCAATCCTTTTAATTTTGGGAATTATTTTTTTGGAGAAAATAAAAATTGCAAAAGGGGTAAAAACTTTAATAGTTATAATTTTAGCTTTACCTGGAGCAATCTTTTTTTTAAATTACCTTCAACCAGATATTAGATTTCAGGCTTCAGATTGGATCTTTAAAAATATTCCAGAAAATGCTTATATCTTATCAGAGACAGCTAATGTCGTTGACTTACCTTTAACTTATAAAAAAAATATTTATAAAAATTATCAATATGTTTCTTTTAATTTTTATGATTTAGATTTAAGCCAGCAACTGCAAAAAGAATTAGAGGAGCATTTAAAAAAGGCTGATTATATCATTGTTCCCTCAAGGCGGATTTTTGCTAATTATACTTGTTTGTGGCCTGATAATAAAAGTAATTTTATTGATAAGTTTGTTTATCAAAAAGATAGATGTGAAAAGTTAAAAAAACAATATCCTCTTTTAAATGAGTATTATGAAAAACTTTTTAATGGTCAGTTAGGTTTTAGATTAATAAAAACTTTTGAGCCTTTTTCAAGCGCAATATTTTTTAATGATGAGGTGGCTGAGGAAACCTGGAGTGTTTTTGATCATCCAACAATAAGAATCTATAGACGAATTTAAGTTGAATTTAAGTTTTTTTAATTTCAAAAGCATTGTTTGGAAGATCTTTAATCCTAAATCCTAGTTTTTCAATTTCCTTTCTTAAATCATCGGCTTTTTGAAAATTTTTTTCTTGGCGATATTTTTGTCTTTTTTTGGCTAATTGGACAACTTCATCAGGTATTTTTTCTTTTTTGATATTTTTTAAATCTAAACCAAAAACTTGATCAAAGTCAAAAATAAGATCAAGTTTTTCCTGAGGATTAAGTTTTTCATCTTTAATAATCTGCCAAAGCAAAGCAACTGCTTGAGGAGTTTGTAAATCATTA
>JBNASR010000097.1:1068-2447 GCA_049717425.1 Microgenomates group bacterium
CAATAAATTCGCGAAACATATTGAGATATGTGGTATAGGAATGATGAGATTTATTGGATTGATATGAGGAGGAAAGATTTAAAAGATCAATGATGTTTTGCCTCAAATTATAAAGAGCATTTTGGCTAGCTTTGGCTGATTGCCAGGTAAAGTTCATCACTTGGCGATAATGAGTCTGTAAAAAAAGATAGCGGATCGCTAAAGGCTCAATATTGTTTTTTCTTAAATCATCAATTGTGTAAAAATTTCCTAAAGACTTGCTCATTTTTTGATTATCAACCATTAAGAAGTTATTGTGAAACCAAAAGCGAACAAAAGGTTTTTCATTGGCAGCCTCAGCTTGTGCTATCTCGTTTTCATGATGGATTGGAATATGATCGACTCCGCCAGCATGAATATCAATTGGTTGACCAAGATAATAAGTACTCATTGCACTACACTCAATATGCCAACCAGGAAATCCATCACCCCAAGGCGAGTCCCAGTGCATAGTATGATCAGCAAATCGGCCAACTCGAAAAAACCATAAAGCAAAATCAGCTGGATGTTTTTTATCAGGATCAATATGGACTTCTTCTCTGGCTTTTTGAATTTTTTCTTCAAGCTTTTGACCAGAAAGCTTTCCATAGTTTTTAAATTTGGAAACATCAAAATACAATGCTTCTTTTGTTTTGTAGGTATAGCCTTTTGCTTCAAGTTTTTTTATCATTTCAATCATTTGAGAGATATGTTTTGTTGCTGGGCAGACAATATCAGGTCGCCTGATGTTTAAAGCCTCAATAGTTTTGAAAAAATAATCAGTGTAAAAATCAGCGACTTCCCAGACAGTTTTACCACTTTTTTTAGCACCTTTTTCTAATTTATCTTCACCATTATCATCATCACCTGTTAGATGACCAACATCAGTTGTATTCATCACATGCTTAACTTGAAAACCTAAATATTTTAAAGCTCGCTTTAAAACATCATTGTTGGTATAGGTGCGCATATGGCCGATGTGAGTGTAATCATAGACAGTTGGACCACAAGAATAAAAGGTAACAATTGGTGGATTGATTGGTTGAAAATCTTCAATTTTTCGAGTTAAGGTGTTGTAAAGTTTCATAAATAAAGTATACAAAATAAATTGGAAAATACTGATAAAATATTAGTATTTTCGGGGTGTAGTTCATCGGAAGAACGTTCGGTTCGGGACCGAAAGGCAGTGGGTTCAATTCCCGCCACCCCGACCAAAGAAATAAATCAATTAACAAAATAAACAAATAAAAAAAATGAAAGTAATTAAGAAATTAAGTAATTAGGTAATTAAGGGAAAGGAAGTTTGCAATTTTTAGTCACCCTGAGCGACCGAAGGATCTAGGCGATAACCGTAAAAACAA
>JBNASR010000098.1:0-2432 GCA_049717425.1 Microgenomates group bacterium
CTGTTCTATCTTTTACACGATCGTTGAAAAGATAGAACAGTATTTTTTACCTCCAAAGTATAAACGAAATGCAAGTAATCAACCTCTCAAGAGTGATTATTTACTAAAGAAAATCCTTGTTAAGTTAAGGTCCATCCTTTACTAAAGGACGAATCTTAAAAAATCACAACCCTATCTCTTCCCCAATCCTTTTCATACTCTCCAAACAAATCTCAACAAACTTTTCCAAAGGAATATTTAAACCTTCTTTAAGCTCGCATTTTTTAATATCCTCCCGCCTGGTACCGGCGGCAAATTTTGGTTCTTTTAAAAAACGTTTCATTACTGATGATAATTTCACGTCTGATAATTTCTTTGAAGGATAAACCAAAGCCACCGCCACAATCAAACCTGTTAAAGAATCAGCGCAAAACAAAGCCCACTCTCCTTTATTTTTTGGATAGTGCCCTGTTTTTTCCGGAGCATGAGCTTTGATAATATTATGGACTATCTCAGAAATAGTTAGATTATATTTTGCCAAAACCTCTAAAGTTCTATTGGGATGATCTTTTTTATACTCACCTGAATAATCAATATCATGAATTAAACCGGCCAGAAGCCAATCTTCTTTTTTTGGTTCTGAATCATTTAGCTGATTAGAATCTACCAAATAATCATAAATCCCATCCATACACGCCTCAACAGCCAGACAGTGTTTAAAAATATTTGGCTCAAGTTGTTTTTTTACTGCTTGGAAAAACTTCTCCCGATTTGCGTAAGAAAACATAATTTTATAAATTATATTAAATCTTTTAAAAAAACAAGATGTTGAATTAATTATATGCGACCGCATATAAATATGACAACTATAAATTTAAATCAATAAATTAAATTCTTTCTTAGATAAAATGATGCCTAAAAAACTGTTGCTGCTATTCTTATTCTTAATAACTTTTTAATTTTTGAAGAAGATTTTTTTTAATTTTTGCAAATTTATGCTGATTGAGTTTTAATTCTTCCATTTCTTTTGTATCTTTTAAAATTTTAATTAAATTATTCTTTAAATCTGACAATTGATATTTTTTAATCAAATAAAAAAATCTATGGAAATCAATATCGCCAAGCAAAACTAAACTAATAATATCTATCAAATCTTTTTCACCTTTAATACTGCCTTTGCGATCCTGATAAGCTTTTAATTTTGTCAAAAGTAACATTTCTTTTTCAGGAAGGGTAAATCCATTAACTAAAACTGTTCTTTTCATAATTTTCTCAACCGGCAATCCTAAATTGGAATAAAAAGGTAGATAGATATCAATATCAATCCCCTCAATTTTTATCTGATATTTTTTTAGTCTTTCATTTTTTTCGATTACAAATTCCCTTCTTAATTTTTCCAATTGAGAAAAATCAACAATAATATCTATATCTTTTGACTTTAATGATTTGGTATAAAAATAGACTGCCCAACCGCCAATCAAAATAAATTTAAACTTCTTTTTTAATTCAGTCAAAATAGAAAAACTTTTGTCAGTTAAAAATTGCTGATAAAAATCATTCATAAATTCAGTCGTTTTTTAATTTCTAATAAAGTCGCCTCTTGAAAATCTTTAGCATACCACTCCGGCAAATTCCAAAGGTCAACAAAAAGCTGAGCTAATCCAAGTTTTTTTAATTTTTCAAGATATGGATCTGGTTTTAAAATAAAAATATTTGGTAAACGGTTATTTTTTGGAAATCGTTTTTCTATTTTTTCAATCTTATTGGAATAAAAATATATATGATCATAATCAGCTGGTGTTTTGGCAAATCGATAGCGAAAACCAGTAAAGGCAGTTGGAATAACCTCTGCTGGCATTAATCCTTCTCTTTCATAAATATCCAAAGGACTAAAAGTTGAATAGATAATTTCTTTTTTTAAATTTCGTCTCGTTGCCCAAAAAAACAATAATTTTTCCCAATCAATCACTTGAGAGTTTTTTTTATTAATTTTAACAATATTTAACTCTTTTAAAGGAATTAAAGCGTGATTAACGACACTGGTTGACAAAGAATATTTTTTTGCCAATTCTAAAATAGTGAATTCAGAATTTCCTTTTTCAATCACTCTATCAAGTAAATCCCGCCAAATATACTCAATTTTCAACATAATTTTCTATTTATAAAAAAAAACTTTTAAAGCTAATTTTCTATTATAATAGAAAATTTTTCTTATTTCAACCTCATTTTTCCCCACACCAGATGAGAAACACAAAAAACTTCTGTATCAAAATTAATCAAGACTATGAAGTTATAAAAATTAGATGATTTAAGAATATTTTTAATAACATTATCGACTTTACAATATTGCTATTTTAACCCACGATCGTGGGCAAATATAGTAATGGGAAATTATATAAAAAATCAAATCTCATCGCTTTATTTCAAAATCAACTGGCGAGCAAATTTTTTCG
>JBNASR010000099.1:0-2406 GCA_049717425.1 Microgenomates group bacterium
CGGAAGATTTTATCGAATCTTTAATTTATCAAACAAAACTATCAATTATTAAAGCTATCTATCAAATTAAAAGACGAAAAGGACAGCCTGCGCTAGTAAAGTTATTAAAAATTATAGTCTATAAAGCTGAGAAATTTAATAATGATTTAAATATGCTATTGAGGGCGAACGAAAACAAAGATCAAAAAAAATATATGTTAAAAAAAATTATTTTGTCTTTTAAAAATATTATTAATCAAATTTACGTTAAAAGTTACAATTTAAAAATTTAAAATATGGACAATAATAATAGCAAAAATCATTATCACATAAAAAAATATCTCTTAACTGTTAAAACTGGTTTGCATATTGGGGCGGGAAAGGATTCATTTGAGATAGGAGAGATGGATAATCCGGTGGTGAAGGAGTTTGATACCGGTATTCCTTATATTCCTGGATCTTCTTTAAAAGGCAAGATCAGATCGCTTTTGGAAAATGTCTACAAAAATGATGATGATAAAAAGAAATTAATTGACAATCTTTTTGGAAAGCCAGCTCAGGATAAAAATAACGCGAATGAATATACTATTCTGCTGATTCGGGATGGTTTTGTCACTGAAGATTTAAGATTAAAATTAAATGAAAAGATTAACTCTGGTGAAAAAATCACAGAAGAGAAAACCGAGGTAGCTTTAAGAGGAGGCAAACAAGCTAATCCAAGACCAATTGAAAGAGTGCCTGTAAATTATAAGTTTGAGATTGAGGTTGTTTTTCGCTTTTTAGATGAAGAGGATTTTGATAAAAGGGAAGAATATACCAAATTGTGGGAAGAGGGAATTCAGCTTTTACAAAAAGATTATCTTGGTGGCTCTGGTTCTCGCGGCTATGGAAAAGTTGAGATTAAAGAGTTAGAGGTCAAAAATAACTGAAAAAATGAAAACAGTAAAAAAAATCTGTCTTAAGACAATTACTCCGATCCATATCTCATCTGGTGAAGATTTTGATGATTATAATTTCTTTTTTTATCAGGACTCAATTTATATCGTTGATATTGATAAAGTCTTAAAAAGCAGATTATCAGGCCAGCTTAAGCTTATGATTGATGATTTTTTAAAAAAGAATGATAAAAATGATCGCTTTGCAATTGATAATTTCATAAAAAAATTAAGAATTTTATATAACAATAATTTTCAAACGCTAAACAACTGCGGATTAATAGAGGATAAAATTTTATTAAAACATACCAGTGCTGAGCAAAGAGAGCGAATGCGTACTGAGAAAATCAAAAAATTCATCCGCTATCTTGATATTGAAGATAACAAAGAAAAGATCTTTATTCCAGGATCATCAATAAAAGGCGCATTTGTTGAGGTATTCGTAAATTATATCCGTCAAAAAAAAGAGTTTATCAATGAAAATGAGATAAGAAAAAGCATTGGTTTTTCAGATTTTTATTTTGAAAAAAGTAACTCGTGGATACAAAAAATAACTAGGATTGGAAAAAGACAAGAAGAAAATAACCGAAAAGAGAGAGGAGTCAAAATTTGGGCTGAATTGGTTGAGGGTGAGGCAATTGGTGATATATATTTTGAGGACAACCAAAAAATATCTAATTTAATTAATAATATTTTTTTGGAAGGTAGCACGATTATAAAATCAAAAACAAGGTTTAATGCTCCTTATTCTGATAATTTTTCTGATCTAAAAAATAGGCTGGAGGAGTATGAGGATTTGATAATCCTTTTGGGATTTGGGTCTGGTTCCTTCGAAAATACTAATAAGACACCAAAAACATATTTTAGCTATGATGATAAAAATCCATTGGGAGTTGTAAGTTTATCGCTTGAAAAATGATTGACTATAAAATACAGCTTAAACTTTTATCAAAAGCAACCTCATATTTTTATGCTGATACTTTAAATGGAATAGTACTTTATTACTATTTTTTGATTAATAGGGATTTTTTTGATTACCTTTACCAAAAGTTTCAAGGGGGAGAGCCGCCATACGTTTTCTCAAGTATTTTGCCTAGTGGATACTTGCCAATTAACTCATATTTTTTAGCAGATAAATTAAAAAGTGAAAATCTTGATAAAGACAAACTTAAAAAAATCAAAAAGATAAAGTATCTGCCTTATGATTGGCTGGGGAGCCTAAAGGCAAAATCAATAGATGATTTTTTAGACTTAACTGGCAAAAATCCTGATGTAAAAAAAGAGATCAGAGTCTGCAATAGTTTAAAAAACGAGCAGCTTTTTACTGTGGAGGAGTACTGGGGAAGAGATTTTGATTTGTATTTGAGAGTCATGGATGAGAGTGTTGGCGAAAAGATCATCGATGTTTTAGCTGAGATTTTTAGTTTTTATTTGGGTAAGAAAAAGTCAGTTGGGTATAATCAATTTGAGGTTGTTGATATTAAAAAGCATC
>JBNASR010000100.1:0-2332 GCA_049717425.1 Microgenomates group bacterium
ATCTTGAAGAGACTTAGTCTTAATCCCTTATTTGGTTTTAAAAATTAATATAAAAAGTTATGGATAAATTAAAGTTGTTATCAAAATACGGTAGTCTTAATCCCTTATTTGGTTTTAAAGATTAATACTTTATATTGTTTCTTCAATCGTTGCACAAAAATTTCCAGGTCTTAATCCCTTATTTGGTTTTAAAGATTAATACAAAAATAATTTTAATAATAATAATTTTTTTAACAATCTAGTCTTAATCCCTTATTTGGTTTTAAAGATTAATACTAAAAATAAAACCTTTCATTGAAAAAAGGCAACCAGTAATTAAGTCTTAATCCCTTATTTGGTTTTAAAGATTAATACAAATAGACAACTTTATGAAAAATCCAGTGGTGCTCTTCGCTCAGTCTTAATCCCTTATTTGGTTTTAAAGATTAATACAAATAATTTATTAAAAGTTTTAATTAAAAGTTTTAATTTTTTAAGTCTTAATCCCTTATTTGGTTTTAAAGATTAATACCAAAAATATTTATTGGATTTTTTATCTTATTTTTGTTTTTATGTCTTAATCCCTTATTTGGTTTTAAAGATTAATACTCTGATTTTTTTTAGGCTTTATCAAAAGCCAAATAATGAAATTTTCGATAACCTTACTTATTTTACCTGATTTTTAAGGTGCGTTTTTAACTCTTATCATAAAAAATTTTTTATATCTATTTTGCTCGGATACCAAAAGTACAAATCTTCATTATAACCAAAGAACTTTTTTACCATAAGCTTTCTTAATTTTAAAATTTTCTCAACATCTTTTTCTTCAAAGATCTCAAATCCATGGCCAAAAATACTATTGTTTCTTTTGGTTATCAGCTGATTCAGTAAATCCTTATTTATCTCTCCGTTAAAAAATTCAATCTTTTTATTCAAAATTAGCTCAATTTTTCTTGATAAAGAAAAAGGCTTCTTTTCAGCATCATCAACTCTTAAAATATAATCACTTTTATGATCAAGAAAATATACACCTTCTGCTTTAACTCCAAAATGATTTACCAGAATATAGCTTAAAAAATTATCCAAAAAATTTACAAACAAAGCCAAAACTTCGCTAAATTGCCCGCGACGATCATAAATATAAATCAAATCATACAGATAAAACACCTTAATCCTCAAGCAAGCTAGAGCGATCTCTTTATCAATATTAATTTCAGATTTATACCTCTTATAATTTTCAATCTCGGTATGTTTATTAGAATAAAAATCAACTGCCCCCAAAGCGCCCAAATATTTTTTTTCTTGATTATCAAGAGGTTTAAATTTACCACTGATAAAATCCTCAAAATAATTTAAAAGATTTATTGCCTCAAAACTTAAAAAATCATTCAAATAAGTGATCACCTCCCCAAACCTAAATCTTCTCAAAGATTCATTAGCTTTTTTAAGGTACAAATCATAATATATTGATTTTATCCCAATTGAAATAACATCCATTGGAGCAATAATCTTATTGTCTTTTGGACCGCGCGGACCAGTGACATAAATAAGCTCATCAATAAGCATCGTCTCAACTGCCCAAAAAAATACCCCAGCTGAGATTGGTTTTGTGCCATAGGTGAAATCCAAAACAATCTCGTAGCCATTATTTTTGAATTTTTTTAAGTCCTCATTAATTTTACTGTTGAGATCATCTACAATTTTTTTAACATTTTCTTCATTACTAAGATAAATTTTAATCACTTTACAACAGTGGGCAAATTTATCCTCTGCCTGATTTACTAGATTTTTTACTGAATCATTATCTGTTACTAAATAGTAAATCACTTCAGGTCTGTATTTCTCAAAAGTAAATATCAATGAGCTTATAATCCTTGGGTCAGCTCCAAGAGTCGATACCAGGATTGTTTTTTTATTCATACTTAAAATAAAAAGGAATTGTTATTGGAACTTGTATGATTTTTTCATTAGCAAAGTTAATATTTTTAATCAAGCCACCAATAAAGCTTAAGTCTTTTTTTGTCTTAAAAACTGAACCTTGATCTACTAAGATAATCTTTCTTTTAAAAGGATTATTATTTTCTGCAACTGCTCCCATCATCGGATTTTTGATCTTAAAATCAAAAAACTTCGGCTCATAAAAATCTTTTTCTTGAGATCTTGGGCAAAAAGCAGAAAGAGATAAAAAATACTCAGAAAAACTTGGCAACTGATGCTTTTTAATATCAACAACCTCAAATTGATTATACCCAACTGACTTTTTTTTACCCAAATAAAAACTAAAAATCTCAGCTAAAACATCGATAATCTTTTTGCCAACGCTCTCATCCATCACTCTCAAATACAAATCAAA
>JBNASR010000101.1:0-2301 GCA_049717425.1 Microgenomates group bacterium
TTTCTGGATTAATACTAATGGTATCTCCAACTTTAATAAATAAAGGTACCATCACTGTAGCACCTGTATCAACTTTAGCTGGTTTTTTTGCTCCAGAGACTGTATCGCCTTTAACAGCATCTTCAGTTTCAATTACTTTTAATTTTACACTTAACGGAGGTCTAACTGTTAACGGTTTATCATTGTAAATATAAACATACATTTTTTCACCTTCTTTAAAATATTGATAAACATCACCAACAATATTTAATGGTAGACTAAATTGATTAAAAGTGCGTTCATCCATAAAATATAGATTTTCATTATCATGATAAAGATATTGCATTTCAATTGATTGAACTTCCAAAACCTCGATCTGTTCATTTGATTTAAAAGCATACTCAATGTTTTTTCCTGAGATTAAATTCTTTATTCTTGTTTTCATTAATGCTGATCCTTTACCAGGTGAATAAAAATCAGCTTTTTGAATCTGCCAAATATCACCATTAAAAAAAATAAACTCGCCTTTTTTTAAATTTCCGGCATTAACTCTCATAGTTTATAAAATATTAATTAACTTTAATTTATCAATAGAGTCTACTTGCGCAAAAATCATTGCCAGTCTTTCAAAACCAATGGCAATGCCGCTGCAAGGTGCAAGTCCATATTTTAACGCTTCAATAAAGCCTTTGTCAATAGGATGAGAGATTTTTTTAAGTTTTTTTCGTTGTTTGTCTTCATTTAAAAATCTTTGTTCTTGCTCTTTTGGATCAGTTAATTCTGTATAGCAATCCCCTAGTTCGATACCATTGATATAAAACTCAAATCTTTGGGCAGTTTTTCCATCAGGGTTTAATTTTGCTAAAGCAGCAAATTCTTTTGGATAGTCATAAATTAATGTTGGATAACCATTTTTTCCTAAATTTGGCTCAACTTCTTGGACATAGATTTGTGACCAGACATCCTCATATGATGAATTTTCAATTTGATAACCTTTTTCTTTGGCTTTTATTAAAAATAATTGATGATTAAATAATGTCTCTTTTTTGATTCCAGCATATTTTTCAAAAGCTTGAGCCACGGTTATTTTTTCCCACTTGTTTAAATTAAACTTTTGACTTTTGATTTTTGACTTTAGACTTTTATTAATATACTTTAGCATTTCTAAAATTTCATCGGCCAATTCAAGATAACTAACATTTATTTTATAGATTTCAAGCATAGTGAATTCAAAAGAGTGAAGAGTCGATGGTGGGTCAGCATTGCGAAATGATTTGCCAAGGTAATAACAATCACCGACTCCATAGGCAAGCAGTCTTTTTAAAAAAAGTTCAGGTGAGGGAGTTAAATAAAGTTTTTCTTTATGATTAAAATATTTAAACTCAGTTTCAAAAACTTCAAGATAGCTTTCAGGAATTAAGGCCGGAGATAAAACTGGTAGATCAATTTTTAAATAACCTTTTTTTTCCAAAAATTCCTCAGTTGCTTTTTGAACCTGAAGATAAATTTTATAATTTTTTAGATTTTTGATATTAGCCTGAATATTCATCTTATTTTAGATTTCCTTTTCTAATTCTTCTAATAACTTTTTTGCTTTTGATGAAACTTTTTCAGGGACGGCAATTTTAAAAATCACATATTGATCGCCTTTTTGGTAACTATTGGGATATGGTATTCCTTGACCACGAAGGCGCACTTTTGTCCCTGATTGTGTGCCTGGTCTAACCTTTAGCTTCACCATTCCATTAATCGTTGGTACCTCAACTGTTCCTCCTAAAACTGCCAGTGGATAAGAAATTTCTTTTTCATAATATATATCTTGACCTTGTCTTTGAAAATAAGGATGAGGCTTGACTCGAACAATTAAATCAAAATCTGAAAAACGAATTCTTGTTCCATCATCTACTCCAGCTGGAATTTTAATTGCTTTTTTTTCTCCTTTGATGATAACTTCTTTTTTTACTCCGTTAACAGCTTCATCAAAAGTAAGAGTTGTTTCATAGACTTCTCTTTTTTTTCTTCGACTGCGACTAAAAGGAGAGGAAAACCCAAAAAATTGCTCAAAGATTTCAAAAGGATCAGAAAAACCCTCAAAATCAAATCCTTCAAAAGGATTATTATCACCGCCAAAATTTGTATAAACTCGAAATGGACCTTGTTGATAGTATTGGCCACCATATCCACTTTCACCAGTAAACCCTCCTTTTTCAAAAGCCGCCTCACCGTATTGATCATAAATCTGTCTTTTTTGCGGATCAGAAAGGACCTCAAAAGCCTTATTTATCTGTTTGAATTTTTCAGTTGCCTCAGGTGATTTGTTTC
>JBNASR010000102.1:0-2209 GCA_049717425.1 Microgenomates group bacterium
GCTTCCAGTAAAACAAGGATTGAAACAAGATTCTCCCAAGAAACGCCCATCAGGCCGACCACGTTTTAGAGGAGCTTCCAGTAAAACAAGGATTGAAACTTTTCAATAGTTTTTTTACAACCAAAATCGGGTTGTGGTTTTAGAGGAGCTTCCAGTAAAACAAGGATTGAAACCAAAATACTCTATATCGAGTCTGAAGACCCTCTCAACGTTTTAGAGGAGCTTCCAGTAAAACAAGGATTGAAACCCCACGGTCTGCCATGCTGACGAGGACCTTCAACAGTTTTAGAGGAGCTTCCAGTAAAACAAGGATTGAAACTCGGCGAGTCTGGAACAGATTTCGAGGGGCACAACGGTTTTAGAGGAGCTTCCAGTAAAACAAGGATTGAAACTTATATAAACCCAAGTATTATAATTGTCAAGCATTTGTTTTAGAGGAGCTTCCAGTAAAACAAGGATTGAAACATCTTGAGGCCGAGCTCCTGGAAGCCTTTGGTGAGGGTTTTAGAGGAGCTTCCAGTAAAACAAGGATTGAAACCTCAGGCCGGTGCCGGTGCGGTCCGGTTCTGGGTCTTGTTTTAGAGGAGCTTCCAGTAAAACAAGGATTGAAACCGGCCCTTGATATCCAAAAAAAGGCTAAGAAAAAGTTTTAGAGGAGCTTCCAGTAAAACAAGGATTGAAACCCTGTTTTAACATGTCTTTGTCAACCTTCGCCAGGGTGTTTTAGAGGAGCTTCCAGTAAAACAAGGATTGAAACAAATCTCAGATCTTCCCATATGATGAAAAAATCAATAGTTTTAGAGGAGCTTCCAGTAAAACAAGGATTGAAACCTCTGCTCTATCGTGTCCTGCTCTACCTGCCCTACCGTTTTAGAGGAGCTTCCAGTAAAAAAAGGATTGAAACTATGCCCAATGCGGTAATATTCATGCACCGGAACTAGTTTTAGAGGAGCTTCCAGTAAAACAAGGATTGAAACTTATAGAGACGTCAGCTTCGTTTATAGCTCGCTTCCAGTTTTAGAGGAGCTTCCAGTAAAACAAGGATTGAAACGAGACCTCTGCTTTCTTGTCAGCCAAGCATCTTTTCGTTTTAGAGGAGCTTCCAGTAAAACAAGGATTGAAACTGATAAAGCTTTTTATCGCTATAACGGAACAGCGTGGGTTTTAGAGGAGCTTCCAGTAAAACAAGGATTGAAACTTTCTGGTCTCTGACAAAATCAAAAAATCAAAAGGGTTTTAGAGGAGCTTCCAGTAAAACAAGGATTGAAACACCGGGTAAGTGTCAAGCTGACGCCCGACGATGTGCTGTTTTAGAGGAGCTTTCAGTAAAACAAGGATTGAAACTTTGGGAAGTCGGTAGCACCCGGGTTGCCGGCACTGGGTTTTAGAGGAGCTTCCAGTAAAACAAGGATTGAAACCCTTAGACAAAGAAATCAAAGAGGCGCTCAGGGGCGTTTTAGAGGAGCTTCCAGTAAAACAAGGATTGAAACTGGCTTCCTCTGGAGTCCAATGAAAGATATGGGCTGTTTTAGAGGAGCTTCCAGTAAAACAAGGATTGAAACCGGTAACTGCTGGCAGCACGAAAGTTTATTCATCAAACAAGCCATAAACAAAACGCTGGGCTGGCTGGCCACCGGGCTGATTATTCTTTTCTGGGTGGTCGTGATATTAGCCATTGCGCAGAAGCTAATAAACCAGAGAAACTAAAGAATGACTTAGCTTACTGGTAAGCAGATCAACTCTGCCCAAAGAACAAAAATTTAAAAAACTGTTTTGATTTCTGATATATTAGATATAATATTCCTGGCTTTTGGCTCATTGACCTGATCTTTTAAAAATAAATCAAGTAAAGAAAAATTAATCAAGCAATGTTAGCGATTAAAGCCACTGGCAATAAAAAATAAAACAGAAAATCAATCCTTCTGGGAGGTCATAATAATGCATTCACACCTTAAAAACCACAAAGCCGCCAGAAAAGCCCGTTTTATCTTTATGGTAATTGCCTTCGCTTTCGTTTTCGGCCTTCTTTCTGCCGGCTCCTTTGCTCAGACATTTATCCAGCCTAAAGACCCGAAAGCCAGATCCATTCAGGATATGCTCGTCCGAGCTCTGCCGATTCCCCTCAATAAAGTTCGGTTGACGGGCGGGCCGCTGCTTCATGCCCAGCAGCTCGACCTGGAATATCTCCTGAAGCTCGAGCCGGACCGCA
>JBNASR010000103.1:0-2076 GCA_049717425.1 Microgenomates group bacterium
TTTCCAGTTGGCAGGATGCAGTTGAGATGATGATGGCTGGGGCAACTATGGTTGGGGTTGGTTCGGCAGTTTATCTGCAAGGATATAAAATTTATCAAGAAATTCTTGAAGGTATGAAAAATTTTTTTCAACAGGAAAAAATCAAAAATATTAAAGAAATTATTGGAGTTGCCCATTAAAAATTTAAAATCAAAACTTATGAAAACTAAAGAAAAATTAATGCTTTCTCTTTTTCAAATTGGAGCAATTAAATTTGGGTCTTTTAAGTTAAAATCTGGAATGCTCTCGCCAGTTTACATTGATCTTCGGGTTTTAGTGTCGTATCCTAAGATTTTAAAATTAGTGGCAAAAGAGTATCTTAAAATTTTGGAAAAATTAAAGTTTAACAGGATGGCAGCTGTGCCTTATACTGCCATTCCGATTGTTTGTGCCATTAGTTTGATTAACAATAAACCTTGGATTTATACAAGAAAAGAGGTCAAAGATTATGGCACAAAAAAAGCTTTTGAAGGTGAATACAAAAAAGGAGAAAAAGTAGTTTTGGTTGATGATATGGTGACAACTGGTGACTCAAAAATTGAGGCGATTGCGCCTTTGGTTGAGGCTGGATTGATTATCAAAGATATTGTCGTTTTGTTTGATCGGCAGCAAGGAGCCAGGCAGTTTTTAGAAAAAAAAGGTTTGCGGCTTCACTTTGCCTTTACTTTAAAGGAGTGGTTGGATTTTTTATATAAGGCAAAAAAAATTGAAGGGGAAAAGTATGAGGAAATAGTTAAATTTTTAGGGTATAAAAGTGTAAAAGTGTAAATGTGTAAAAGTATAAATGTGTAAATGTTTAAACGTGTAAAGGTGTAAAGGTGTAAAAGTTTAAAATTTTACAAGACATATTTATTTATGTTTTTCAATAAACTTCAAAAAATTGTTGAAAAAAATCAGTCTTTGATCTGTGTTGGTTTGGATAGTGATATTGAAAAAATTCCTGCTAAATTTTCTGATCAATACAGTTTTAATAAAGATATTATTGACAATACTTTTGATTTGGTTTGTTCATATAAATTAAACACTGCTTTTTATGAGGCTATAGGATATAAAGGAATTTTATCCTTAAAAAAAACCTGTGATTATCTAAAGGAAAAATACCCAGAAATTCCCATTATCATTGATGCCAAAAGAGGGGATATTGGTAATACTAATAATGGCTATTTAAAATTTGTTTTTGATTATCTTGGGGCAGATGCAGTGACAGTTAATCCTTATTTAGGAAGCGAGGCTTTGGAGCCTTTTTTATCAAAAAAAGACAAAGGAATAATTGTCTTGTGCAAGACCTCCAATCAAGGCGCTTTTGAGTTTCAGGATTTAAAAGTAAAAGACAAAAAAGGAGATTGGTATTTGTACGAATATGTAGCTTATCAGGTAGCCAAAAAATGGAATAAAAATAAAAATTGTTTGTTGGTAGTTGGTGCCACCTATCCAAAGGAGCTTAAAAAAGTAAGGGAGATTGTTGGGGATAAGATGTGGATTTTAGTGCCAGGAGTTGGGGCTCAGGGAGGCGATATTAAACAAGTTTTGCAAGCTGGATTAAATAAAAAAGGGCAAGGGTTGATTATCAATGTTTCAAGAAATGTCATATTTGACAAAGATCCAAGAGGACAACTTAAACATCTAACTTCTAACATTTAACATCTAATGTCTAACACTTAACATCAAATACACAAAAATTATTTTCTTCTTGGTGGTCTTCTTT
The DNA here is from genome assembly GCA_049717425.1 of Microgenomates group bacterium. Taxonomy (GTDB): domain Bacteria; phylum Patescibacteriota; class Microgenomatia; order UBA1406; family GWC2-37-13; genus GWC2-37-13. The sequence continues at coordinate 1,745 of JBNASR010000103.1, forward strand.
CCGGTTGACGATGAGGTTTTAGAGGGGGATATTTTTTTTGTAGAGGTATTATATGTGGGGGTTTAGAAGGTGGTTTAGGTGAATTGGGTTGTTGATTATGGTTATTATCAGGCTTTGTTTTTTTTCTAAATTCTATTTTTCTAAATTCTAATTGTTTTTGAATAAGTCTTTCTGACATAAAAATTTAATTATATTATTTCTTTGAATTTTTTAATATGAACAAGTTACGAAACATTTGGGACCCTAGCAAGTCTCAATAAGTATTTTAACACATGGCAAGGTAGGAGTCCTAACGAGACTTTTTAGTCTTTATCATCAGACTACACTATTCT
>JBNASR010000104.1:0-2071 GCA_049717425.1 Microgenomates group bacterium
CTTGTTATCTAATTTTTTTATCAATTTTTTTTCCCAGCCTGGAATTGGAAAGCCATGAGAGATAATAATAGCTCTTTTTTTCAATTGCTTGTTGAATCTTGGTATTAATTTTTTAATTAATTCTGGCAATAAAAATAAATAGAGATAATCGGCTTTTTTAAAATCGGCTTCTAAAACGTCTTGATTAAGAAATTTGATGATTTTTTTATCTTTTAAAATTGGTTTACTTAAAAAATTTGACCAAAAAACAAGCAGAGGATTAATATCAAACCCTATTCCTTTGACACCAAATTGTGTTACTGCTAATCTTGTTACTCGACCATCGCCTGAACCTAATTCCATAAAGATTTTATCTTTTTTTAAATTTGCTTCTTTTAAAATTCTTAAAATTGTTTTGTTGTTTGTTGGCACATAAGGAGAACCTTTAAGCAATGAATAGATTAATAATAAGGTATTAAATGAAATAAAAATCAAAAATAATAGTAGAAAAATTAAAATTAATAAATAACCCATTATTAAAAAATAAGGATTTTTATAACAAAGTAAAATTAAAGAAAAATACAACTATAAAAATTTTCACGATCACTTTCATAATGATAAAATTATAATGTTTTTATTCTGATTTACTATTAATATTATTTTTTTCAATTTCTTTTTTTAGAGCTAGAGCATCTTGATAATCATTTTTTAATTCTAATGATTGGTTAATTGAGTCAACTGCTAAATTTTGCCATACTTTCTTTTGCTTTATATCCTTTTCAATACTAGCTAGTTGTAAATAAAAAATAGCTAAACTATAAGGAATTTTTGGGTCAGTCGGTGCTAACTTTTGAGTAATCTTCAAGGTTTGGATTCCGTCAAGTAAATCATCTTTAGATGAACTTATTTGGTAATAATAATAATAATTTTTCGCTCTAGTTTTAAGATAAAAAATATTTTTTGGTGAAGTAGCTAATGTTTTGTTGTTGTAATCTTTACTTAATATAATTAATTCATTAGCTAATTTATCTTGTTTTTGATGATGGGCAAAAACAGCAAGAAGAGCTAATATAGTCGAATATTTATCCTCATACACTGGCTCTGTTCTTAATTTTAAAGCACTCTGTAAGTAATAATAAGCTTTTTGGTATTCTTGAATTTTAAAATAATTGTTAGCCAAATTATAATTGACATCTGCTTGACGGTAAAAAAACAAAGAAAGTAATAAATAGAATAAAAATACTGTAATAATAATCATTGCTAAATATTGATCATAGGTTATTTTTAAAGTTTTTGTTTCTTTAAACTTATCTTTTTTAAAAGAAACAATTAAGGCAGCTGGAAAAAGAAAAAAGAAAATATTGATGGTAGTTGTTGAAAAACCAAAAAAATTAGTGATCAATATTGTTAAATATGCAATTGCTAAAATCAACAAAAAAATTAATTGATGACTGTCAAAATGTTTTTTATTTGTGTTTTTAATAATTAGTATTTGTTTTGATAATAAATAATAAAAACTAATAATTAATAATATATAAGCGCCTAGGCCAAAAAAACCAGTTGTTGCTAAATAATTTAAAAATTCATTGTGAGCCTTATTATAAACAAAATCCCATTCTGAAGTATAATTATGAGCTAATGGTCGCACAAAATAATAACTATAGGCGAATGTTTCAACTCCAGTACCAAACAGCGGATATTTTAAACCTAATTTTATTGCTCCTTGCCAAACTATTTTTCTAATATCAGCAGAATCAGTAATATTTAAATTATTATTTGAATCTTTAAAATTATTTTTTACTTGAGTCTGATCGTTCTTCTTAGTTTTTGTGATAAGCAATTTTAGCCTATTTAAATTGACAAAATCATCAACTTTTCCTATACCAGTTTTAAATAGCAAAATTGGAACAACAACAATAAAAGTTAAGATCAAAAATATTTTTTTAAAATCTTTTTTTATTAAAAATAGATAACTTATCAAAAATAAAAGAATTCCAAAAACTACTGCCAACAATGCTGATCGAGATCTAGTAAATAAAATGAAAGTAAAATTTAAAAACAAATACGATAAATATATAAATTTACTCAATGT
>JBNASR010000105.1:0-1982 GCA_049717425.1 Microgenomates group bacterium
AAAAAACATCCTATGGGAGAGATATCAAATAAAGCTCAAGATAGGCTGTCAATGATTGAATTTTATTATCAAGTTAAAAATGCAAAAGTTGCCTCATCAATGTTTAAAGTTTCCCCAAAAACTTTGTATAAGTGGTTAAATCGTTTTGAAAAATCAGGCAGAAGATTAGTTTCTCTTGAGGATGAATCAAGATCTCCAAAGACAAAAAGAAAAACAATCTTGGATTTTAATACAGAACTTAATATTAAACATTTAAGAGAAAGATATATAAGATTGGGAAAAGTTAAACTTCAAAAACTATTTGAAAAGGAATATGGTTACTTTGTCTCCCAAAACCATATTGCCTATGTTATTCAAAAATACAATCTATATTATGATAAAGTTAAAGCCAGAAAAATTAGATCAAAAAAAATTAAAGGAAAAGGGGCTAAAAAGATAAAAATTAATGAAGTTAATCCAAACAATTATTTATCTTTTGAAAAACCATTCTTTTTTACAACCGACACGATTGTTTTGTATCTACCATATGGAATCAAAAGATATATATTAACAGCAGTTGAATATGAGAAAAAAATTGCCTATGCTAGATGTTATTCATCCAAGTCCTCTCTTTCAACATTTGATTTTCTTCTTAGACTTTTTGCTTTGGTTGATGGTAAAATTGCTGCCATATTATCTGATAATGGAGGAGGGTTTGCTAAATATTTTGAGGAAGCTTGTGGGAGATTAAATATTACCCACATCTTCACTCGTCTTAAAACACCAAAAGATAATGCTGTCAATGAAAGATTTAATCGAACAATACAAGAGGAGTTTATGGAGACGGACGAATATTTTGAACCTTACTTAACTGAAAGCAATCTTACTAAAGCCAATGAGAGATTAACTGAATGGTTAATATTTTACAACTTTAAAAGACCTCATCAATCACTTGATTATCAAACGCCTATAGGATATTATAATTATAAATTATCAACTCAGAAGCTGTTACCGATGTGCCCGACTTTAACAATATCTTGACATAAGTATGTCAGTATGATAGTATGGAAATATGGAAAACTTGGTTAGAACAACAATTACCCTTCCAAAAGATTTGTATGAGCAGCTTAGGACAGCTGCTTTTACTCAAAGAACAACAATTTCTAGATTGGTCAGAAGGGGAATAAGCAAAGTGGTGGGCCGAAGAAAACCTGTCCCCAAAGGAGGAGTTAAAAGTTTAATGGGGAAGTATGCGATTGCCGGTGAAGCTGGCATGTTTGATCGGAGGAAATTTTATGAAAAAATTATCCAAAAAAAGATGTCTTCTTGATACAAATATTTTGGTTGCCTTTCTTAACCGAAAGCATCGTTATCACTCGCAGACCAGAAAGATTTTTGAAAAGCTTGCTAACAAAGAGTTTGAGGGGGTCATTTCTTCTCAAAACCTTTTAGAATTAGCAGCAGTTCTCGTTCATGGTTTTAGGCTGCCAAAAAAAGAGGTTGCTAAAGATCTTTGTTTGTTCGCCTCTGATCCCATATTTGAAATTATTTATCCCAACAGGGAAGTTTTAGAAAGATTTTTTAAATTAATGAAAAAAGAGAATCGTTTGCATATTGTTGATCTTTTTCTCCTCGCTACTGCCTTGGAACACAGAATTGAGGTTCTCGTTACCGCTGATACCGGATTTTTAAAAAGTAAAGAAATTGAAGTTTATAATCCCTTTGTTTAATTTTGGGTTTACCCTAAAAAACCTCTTTAAACGATGTGGTAAAGTTAAGAAGATGAGGAGAAATTTTTGATTTGATAAAAAAAGACCAACACAGTATTCATCTTGGATTTGGATTAAATTTGTACACCAGGATTTTTCTTTTGAATAAAAAGACGTCTATAGGAGAAAAAGCAACTTCGGGAGTTAATTGGCTTCTTATTTATCTATCCTCGCTGTCCAAAAATTAATGGTTTTGTTGAGAGAGTAAACAGAACTTTACAAGATGAATTTATT
>JBNASR010000106.1:0-1927 GCA_049717425.1 Microgenomates group bacterium
ATTGGTATAAAAGACTACCTCAATCAAAGATTGATCAAGTTAATTTTCTTTTGGATTATGGCTATTGGTTATTATTTAACTTAATTGATTGTTTTACTTTAATTTTTGGTTTTGATAGATATAAAGGTTTTTACCATCAACTTTATTTCCAAAGAAAGTCGCTAGTTTGTGATCTTATGGAACCATTTAGATCGTTAATTGATGCAACTATTTTGAATATTTTTAAATTTAATATTTATAAGGATTCAGATTTTACTTTACAAAATAATACATATGAATTTAAAAAGGATTGCAAGATAAAAACTAAATACCTTAAATTTTTTCTAAAATCATTACTTTCACATAAAGTCGCAATATATAATTTTGTTAGGAATTTTTATCTTTTTATTGGTAATCCAAAAAAAACCTTTCCCCAGTCCTTTATTGATTTTGAAAAATTACCAATTGCAATTAAGTAATTATGTATTTGTTAGCTAACGATACGTTGTAATGTAATTCCTTTAGTTTCTTTTAAATATTGAGCTGGTGTTTTATAGTTTAAGCTTTTGAGTCTTTTGTTCTGGTTGTAATCATCAACAAAGTCTAAAAGCTTGTTGTTTAAATCAAATATACTTTTAAAGCGATATTTTGTCAAGACTTTGTTTTTAATCCTTTTATTGAAGTTCTCCACCATTCCATTAGTCCAAGGATGTTTAAATTTAATAGTGCGATGCTGGATTTTGTGTTCTTGACAGATTTTATCAAAAGGATGAGTTTTTTTGGTTTTCTTACCTTTAGGCAGTGCTTTGTAAGAAAACTCAAAGCCATTATCAGTTAAGATGTAGTTTATTTTGTAAGGATAAAATTTCAGGACTTCTTTTAAAAAGGAAGCTGCTGTTTCTTTTCTTTTGGTTTTCCCTAAGGTAATGAAGGCAATCTTTGAAACCCGATCAATGGCGGTGTAGATGTATCTTCTTTCTTTGTTAATCTTGGGAGCATAAAGAAGGTCAATATGAAGATAGCCAATCCCATATCTTTTAAACTTCTTGATTTTTCTCTCCATCTTCACAAAATCATCTGGCAGGGTGGCTAAACCATGTCTTTTTAAACAACGGTAGATCTTCATTGGGTAAAGGTTGGGGATTTTGTCCTCAAGAGTAAAGTAAATATCATCAATTGTTTTTTTAAACTGTTTTCTTTCAAAACAGATTAATTCCTCTTGTTCTTTTGTTAAAGTGGTATTTAACTTGTGAGGTCGAGAGGATTTATCCTCTAAACTTTCCGAGAACTTCCAACGCTTAACTGTTGTCCAGTTAAGATTGAATTTTTTAGCTAAAGCATATATACTTTCTTTAGAGTTTTTAATATATGCTCTTATGGCTAAAGTGGTTTTGGCATTTTTGTGTAATTTTACTTGCATATGTTCAACATTATATCATGGAACGTAGCGTTAGTTAACAATTAATCTTATTTAAATTTTTTAGAATTGCCGTTTTTGTCGGCAGATTATTTGGTTGGAGATTAGTCTTTAGTTATAAATTAAAAAAAACAATAACAAATTCTTAACTTAATAAAACGAATTCTTTTTTTATCGATATTATCTTATAGGTAGTTAAAGTTTTTTGCTTTAGATTTTAAAAAAGGCTTTAACTGTTTTTACAAGCTAAAACATTAATTTTTTAATAGAGTTTATCAGAAAAAAATCAGTAGGCCCTTGATTTTTTTTACAAAAAAAGTCATAATTGGGTTAATTATGGAAAACAATCCCCAAGTGGTTTTTTCATGGAAGGCGCCTCTTCGGCCATATAAAAAGAAAAGTGCGTTGATTTTGCGTTTTTACATCGCCATCGCCTTGCTCCTCTCTTTAATTTTTTTCTTTTTTGGCGATAAAATTTTGTTAATTCCAGTTTGGGCGATTTTGTTTCTTTTTTATGTTTTAACTATCACA
>JBNASR010000107.1:0-1882 GCA_049717425.1 Microgenomates group bacterium
TCCTGAGCCAGGATCAAACTCTTAAAAAATTAAAAAGAAATCTCTCAAAATATGAGAGTTTCCTAACCCATTTAATAAACTAAATATTATTAATTAAATAAAAATTGGCGTGAGATTATTGAGATTATTTTGATTGTTAAGGTGCAAATCAAAATGCAAATATTAATTTTATATTAATTTTTTCTTAGAGTCAATAGTAATTTAATCAATTTACCTAATGATAATTTTAGAAAGAAGATCTTTATTTTGGGCTAATTTTATTATACCATTAATTGTTGCATATTCAAAATTATTTTCAATAATAATATTACTCTTTAGTTCTTTAGAAAAAAACTCATCAATTCCTGGAATTCTTGATAAACCACCAGTTAAATAAATACCTTTTTCAGTTATCTCATCAACGATTTCAGGAGGTGATGACTCAATCAGTTCTTTTATAGTGTCAATAATTTGATTAAAATTGCCAATTAAAGCTTCTTTTATGTCAGAAGTTTTGATCCTAACTGTTTTTGGTAGTCCAGTTTCAAGAGATTTACCTCGAATACTGGTAATTTTTTCTTCATCCTTAAAATTTAGTAAATTTGTTTTTAATTGTTCACAAGTTACTTCTCCTAAAATTACTCCGTATTTAAGATAAATATAGTTATAAATTAGTTTGTTCATATAATCACCAGCATTTTTTAAGGTCTTTTGAGCGATTATTCCACCGCTGCCAATAATAGATATTTCAATTAAACCAGCACCAAGATCAATGATTAAATTTGGCTGATGATGAAAAACATTGATCCCACATCCTGAGGCAGTTGCTAAAGATTTTTCTATAAGAAAGATAGAAGATAATCCAGCTTTAGATAAAGCTTCTTGAACTGCTTTTTGTTCTATTTCCGTTGCAATAGTAGGTACGGTTGAAATGGCAATCATTAGTGGTTTTATTAATTGTTTGTGTAAATATAAATAGGCAGATTTATCTAAATATTTTTTTGTTAAAGCAACTTGAGCATCAAAATCGCAAATAACTCCATTTTGAATTGGTTTAATTATTTTTATAAAGTCTGGAGTTTTGCCGATAATTTTTTTAGCTGCATCGCCATAAAAAATATAATCAGAAATTCGAGTATTGTAAGCTAAAAGAGTTGGTTCTCGAAGAATAATTCCTTTATCTTTTATCGCGACTTTAGTAATTGCTGTACCAAAATCAAAATAAATCTCAAATGGAGTTAGAATATTCTCTTTAATTTTACTTAAAAAATTTGTAAGATTATTGATTATGAACATAATTGATAAAATTTTAAAGTTTTTTTATGCTTGTTTATTTTTAATCACTCCACTTGTATTTGCTTTTGACACTTCAGAACTTTTTGAGTTTAATAAGATCCTTTTTATTTATTTAATTGCTATTCTTGTCGGTTTTCTTTGGCTTCTTAAAATGATTTTAACAAAAAAAATTATTATAACAAAGACATTTTTTGACTGGCCAATTATTTTATTTTTAACTACTCAAGTTTTATCAACAATATTTTCAATTGATCGTAAGACCTCAATTTTTGGTTATTATGGTCGCTTTAATGGTGGATTATTATCAACAATAAGTTATATCATTCTTTTTTATGGATTTGTTTCCAACATCAATGATTTTAAATTTATCTTAAAAATATCACTTATTTCCTCATTTTTAGTTATATTGTATGCTATTCCTGGAAAATTAGGTCATGATATAACTTGTTTTTTAGCTAGTGATGGTAAAATTTTTGATAATTCGTGCTGGAGTAATGATGTTTTACAGTTTCGTCCAGAGTTAAGAGCCTTTTCTACTCTGGGTCAGCCTAATTGGTTTGGTGCATATTTGGTAGTTAATTTTTTTATTGGTCTTTATTTTTTTATT
>JBNASR010000108.1:0-1826 GCA_049717425.1 Microgenomates group bacterium
ATAGGGGATTGGGGCTTAGGAAAAATAAGTTTAAAAAACGTTTGATGCCGGCATTAACCCGGGGTTCATCGTTAAAAATATTTATTTTGTATAAACGTGTAAAGGTGTAAAGGTGTAAAAGTGTAAAAGTGTAAAAGTGTAAAGGTTTGATAAATTTTAAGAAAAGAGGCGGGAGAGGAGTTTGATAATATTTTTTTAGAAGATAAAAGGCTGGATAGACAAAGTTATTTATTTGATATTTGTTGATAATATTTTTAATATTTGATAAGTATTTTTGATTTTTGATTTTTAATATTTGATATTTTCTTACTACAGTATCCAAAAATTGATATCTAAAGGCACCAGTAAAGTTGTGATGAAAAAGATGTAGAGCTAGATAGACAATTAAAAAATCAAAATTCAAAATCCAAAATTGCTCACCTAAAATTTTTATTTTTTGTCTTGTTTGTAAGAATTCTTTTGTCATTTGATCAATTAATTTTTGCGAATACAAAGGGTTAAGATCTCCCAATTGCGTCATCATAAAAACTACCTCCAAATGAATATCAAAAACAACACCAAAACCATTGATATTTTTCCAATAAGTATTTTCTGACTCTTTGTTTTTTAGTTTTTTTTGCAAAAAAGAAAGCGCGGTGTCAGCTTTTTGATAGCCATATTTAAACAATATTTTTTCAGCTTTTGCAAAATCAGTTTTATCAATTAAGACATCACAATCAGCATACAGACGGCTAGGATGAGCGCCTTCAAAATATAAATGAAGCGGCAAGCCTTTTAAAAAAACATAGTTAATTTTTTGCCTATCAAACTCTTTTTTGATTTTGACAATTTCCTCAAAATAATGAGTTGACTGAATTAGATATAAAGTTTCTGGCTTGATAATCTGATCATTTCTCTTAATCTGATAGACTTTTCCAATAATTTGTTTAGGAAAAATTTTGCCATCGCTTTTTGGATTATTGTCACCTTTGGTGATCACATGTTTTTTGTTTTTATAAATCACCCGATGAGTGATTAGTTGACTGTTTTTTTTAAAAACGACAATATCATTAACCTTGATTTTTGAAAAAGGAATTTTTTTAAAGTAAATAATATCATCAGGATAAAGAATTGGTAGCATACTGGTGCCAGTTGATTTAAAAGGAATTTTTCCTGAAAAAAGAAGATGATTGATTTTTTTCATTAACATATTTTAGCAAAGAAAAATTTTTTAGGAAAAAATTGAAGTATAATATTTGTAAAAATTCGGGGTGTAGTTCAGATGGCCAGAACGTACGCATGGGGTGCGTAAGGTCGCCGGTTCAAGTCCGGCCACCCCGACTGAAAAAATATGCAAAAATCCAAAAAACCAGACTGGGATGAGTATTTTATGAAGATTGCTGAGGTGGTTCGCAGCCGAGCTGATTGTTTGCGCCGGCAGGTTGGTGCAGTCATTGTCAAAGATAAAAGAATTTTAACAACTGGCTACAATGGAACACCAATGGGAGTAAAAAATTGTACTGAAGGCGGTTGTTGGCGCTGTTTAGCTCGTCATCAGGGGAAATTAGCTTCAGGTGAAAAAGAGGAGTCTTGTATCTGTCTTCATGCCGAGCAAAATGCCATCATTCAAGCTTCATATCTTGGTGTCTCAACCAAAGATTCAACAATCTATGTTACCTCAAATCCATGCTCAACTTGCGCGAAAATGATCATAAATGCTGGTATAAAAAAAGTTGTCTGCTTTAAAAATCATCATGATGAGGAAGGAATTAAACTTTTAGAAAAAGCCAATGTTGAAATCAAATTAATAAATAATAAATAATAATGAATAATGACAAACAAAAAAT
>JBNASR010000109.1:0-367 GCA_049717425.1 Microgenomates group bacterium
ACATGTCTATAGAAGATAAAATTTTAATTAAATATTTAATTGATAATATTTTAAAGGAAATTAATTTTACTAACATTAAAAGTTGGACAGTGGGAATTACTAATGATCCTTATAGAAGAAAAAGTGAGCATGGGAATCCTAAATTTTTTTATTATTTTGACTGTTATAATGAAGAAATCGTTCGATGGATTGAAAGGTATTTTTAAAATTTAGGAATGAAAGGTGATACAGGCGGAGGGGATAAAGATTCCAAGTATATTTATTTTTTTCCAGAAATTAAGTAAAATATAATTGGATCTAGAAAATTTATTTTTTATTTACAATTTTTCATAATATTTTTCTATTTTTTTTGCCATCAGTTGGCGGC
>JBNASR010000109.1:377-1819 GCA_049717425.1 Microgenomates group bacterium
GCGGAGTTTTAGGAATTGTTGATAATTTGAAATTTCGCCTTCGAAGATAATTTCTGGAATACAATTTTGTTTTAAATTTTTTAAAAGTTCTTTTTCATCGTTAAAATTAGTAATATAAGTTTTATTTTCATTTATTTGAGCTAAAATCCTGGATAAATAATCTTTAGGGGATTGATCGCCGATTTTAATATTTAATTCTTGCTGCATATAAACATAGTTGGCTACTTGATTATATTGACTTTTATTTAAACCATATTTTTTTAGATAGTTTTTTGGATATATATGATGGACATCTCCTCTTAAAGCAATCAAATCGGCTATTTTTATATCAGTTGACAAAAAGCCTTTATCATCATCTTTTACTTGAGCAGCTAAGAAGATATTGAAACTAGGGACTGTTATAATGGGTGATTCTAATAATCTTGGTAAAACATTCTCCCAAAAAGATGAAGATAATTCTCCTTTTTCAATTTCTTCAAGATATTTAAAAACTCCAATTGACTCAATTGTCCTTATGTCTTTGTCAATTTTTGATTCCGCTGATCCAGAGTATCTTTCGGTTAAAATACTCATTACAAACCAGCGACGAATTATTCTCTCAATGTTTTCCGGAGAAATTTTTTTATTGCGAAGATATAAATATAAAGCATATGCAAAATTAATTGAGTTTTTCGAGCGAATCATATCTTTATCAATAAATCCGGCTGAGCGAATAATCATTAAAAATCTTTTAAAATTAGTTTCGTTAACAAATTGATTAAAAGCGATTTTAAAGCGAAAAAAAGTTTTCTCAATTATTTCTTCTTCAAAACTTCGACTTTCAAAATCTCGACCACTTAAAAGACTAACTAAATCAGCTAATTTTCCTCTTTTAAATTCATAAGTAAAAACAACTCTTATAACATCTTTGTAATCTGGATCATATAAATCATCGTTTTCATTTTTAAGCCAAGTGATATTTTTAAAATATTCAGTTTGAGTAAATTTTTTGTCAATATTTCCAATCTGATCAAAAAAACCAGGCTCTTTGGCTAAATGACAAAAATAATCAATAGCCTTTCGCAGAGTTGAACCATCATAATTTTCATTTGCCGCCATTCGACTCATGGCAAAATCTGTCTGTGATAGAGCCACTCCTTCACTATTAATTCTTTCAAAAATTTCAGTAACTGTATTTATATCAAGTTCGCCTGATAATTCAATGACACCAATTTGTCTTTTGATAATATTTTTTAATTTACTAATTATCTTTTCTAAACTTTCAGGATCGATATCTGGATTTTGAGAACAATAATTATTTAAAAATTTTAGAAGACTAATTTCATCTTTTATAATGACAGAAATATCGGCAATCCAATTTTTATCTTTTTCGATTGCTGGATTAGTTACCTCAAATTTTTCCTCTTTTGGATTAAAAGCAATTTTTATCCGTTTTTTTTGAG
>JBNASR010000110.1:0-1711 GCA_049717425.1 Microgenomates group bacterium
GATAATATCTGCTCCAGGATGAGTCACTAAATGATATGTATTAACAAAAGCCACTTGAGTGCCAATTTCTTTTAAAAGTGGTGGAAAAATTGATTTAATCGTCCCCTTTGTCCCAACTGCCACAAAAGAAGGTGTTTTAATTACCCCATGTGAAGTAATAATCTCCCCTATTCTTGCCTTCGACTTCTTTTTTTTAGAGTTATATAAAACCTTAAACATTTTAAAGTTATTTAAATTTTTTATTATTTTATTTTATTATTTAATTATTTCTTTATTTAATTATTCATTGTCATTTTAATTATTATTTTATTATCATAGAATCTCCAAATGAGTAAAATCGAAACTCATTTTTAATAGCAATATTATACAAATCAACTAAATGTTTTTTTGCTTTTTTAAATTGCAAAAAAGCTTCAACCAACATCATTAGAGATGAATTAGGTAGATGAAAATTAGTAATTAAAACATCAACCATCTTAAATTCAAAAGGAGGAAAAATAAAAAGATCGGTTTTAAAGATATTGTTTTGCAAAAATACAAAATTTTCGTATTGAGCAAAACTTTCCAAAGTCCTCACTGTTGTTGTCCCCACTGCCACCAACTTTTTTCCTTCATTTTTCTCCTTTAAGATTCTCTCCCAAACCTCTTTTTCCACTTGATAATACTCTTGATGAAGTTTTTTTGTTTTTAAATTTTCCTCAGTTATTGGTGCAAAAGTGCCCATTCCCACATGTAAAGTAACAAAATATTTTTTAATTCCCATCCTTTTCAATTTCTTAAAAACTCTATTGGTAAAATGAAGCGAGGCAGTTGGCGCTGCCACTGATCCTTTTTTTTGAGCAAATACTGTCTGATATTTTTTTAGTAATTTGTCTTTTGATAAAGGCGTGTCTTTTAGATACAAAGGCACTGGCATCACTCCATATTTTTCCAAAAGATAAAATAATTTCTCATAAGAAAAATTAAATTTGACTTGAAAAATATTTTTGTTTTGATCAATTACTGCAACAAAATCTTCTTGATTAAAAAAAAGCTTATCGCCAATTTTTACTTTTCTATCGACCAAAATATTAATTAATTTTTCTTCCCTAAATTTATTTATTTCATTTATTAAAAAAAGCGCCTCAACTTTACCGCCAGTGATTTTTTTCATTGTTACTCTGGCAGGAACAACCTGAGTATTGTTTAAAACTAAAAATGAGTTTTTGGGTAGATATTTATCAATATTTAAAAATTTATCAAAAAAAATCTTATCAGTTTTGGTCTCATAGATAAAAATTTTTGAATGATCACGAGGTGAGGCAGGCTTTTTGGCTAATAATTTTTTAGGTAAATAATAATCGTAAAGTCTTTTGTTCATTATCTTTCAATTTTACAACAAAAGCCCAAGAAGAATTATACTAACTGGAAGAGCAAAAACCCAGGAGGATCTTTTATCTGAGGTCTGCAGTAACTGTTGAGGTGAAGTATTGGTTGGAGAGCTAACTATTGGAGTATTTGTTATTTGTGCAATGATTATCTCTGTTGGTGAAGGAGTTGGTGTGTTGGTGCTGATTGGAGCAGGGGTATTGGTTGGCTGACCAAGAGGCGTTGTTGGAGTTGGAGTATTGGTTGGTTGATTTGGGGTTGTTGTTGGAGTTGGAGTTGGGGTATTGGTATTTGTTGGAGTAACTGTTGGTGTAAAAGTTGGTAATCTTGTTGGAGTTGGAGT
>JBNASR010000111.1:0-1680 GCA_049717425.1 Microgenomates group bacterium
GCACGACCCCAGACGTCGGCTCCAGAAGGCCGGCAAACAGGTGCAAAAGCGTGGTCTTGCCGCAGCCCGAAGGCCCCACGATGCAATAAGAGAAAGTAAAAACAACTGCTTTTTTTATACAAATCAACAAAGATTGGTAGCGACGAAAGATTATAAGCAGTTATCATAAACATCAATGCTTCTAAAAATTTATAGGCTGATGAATAAATACCCACCACTTCTTCACCTTTTAAAAAATTAAGTAAAAAAACATCAATTCGGCTGTACCAGCGAGCAAAAAGAGCAATTAGAAGATAGATATATGAATTTTTTATAATCATTAAAAATTTTTTGTAGACAAACTTGAGGTAGAGGTTTTCCTTTTTATTTTTTAAATAAAAAATTATAAAAATTAAATAAATTCCATAGCTTAAACCAATTATTAAAAATACTGTCAAAATATCTTTTGTCAACCAACTGATCGCAATGACTAAAATTGTGGTAATCAACTGAAAAACAAAACTAATCAACGATGATAGATAGGCTTTATTTTCGTTAGTTAACTTTATCAAAAGAGCTCCAAAAAAACCAGTTTGAAAAGCAACAATACTTATAAAAAAAATCGCTATTTTTGTAGTTAATTGATACGGAATAAAAAATAAACTAACAATACTTATTAAAAAAACAGGCAATGAAAGATAAAATCTAAAACTTAATAAATCATCAAAACTCAATTTTTTTTGTTGCGGTAAATTAATAATGCCAAAATTAGTTGATCCAAAATCAATTAATGGTAAAAACATTGATAAATGAGCCCAGGCTAAGGTATAGATTCCGTAAATATTGGCTGGAAATATTCTTATCAGAATAATAAATTGAATAAAGGTTAGTAATTTATTTAATATTGAAAAAATGTTGTAACTAAAAAAATTAAGATAAAAAGTCCTTTTTTTTATCTCTTCATAAAAGGTTTTTGGTAATCTTAAAGCTTCTCTTAATTTTTGAGTCAGATTTGAATATCGCCAAAAAAATTTAAAACGATTTTTAAACAAGTACCATTGTTTTTTTGGATTAGTGTTTTTTGAGATTTCGAAATGATCATAAACTAATGATGAATCAATACCCACTTTAAAACCAATTTTTCTTGCTCGATAGCAAAAATCAACTTCTTCATAATACATAAAATAGCTCTCATCAAAAAAACCAATTTTATCAATCACTCTTTTTTTGATAAACATCAACGATCCTGAAATAAAATCAACTTTAACAAATCTTTTTTTTGGTTTTTTTGTAATTAAACCACCGCTCATTCGCCATTTATCAATTTCGCCGCCATAATAAATTGTTCCATCCTGCCTCATCGCCAATCCCCAGATATCAAAATGTTTTTCGGCGGCCAAAATCTTATTGATTTTTAATTGATTAAATGAAATATCAGGATTGGCAACAACAAATAACGAACAATTATCTTTTAAGGCAAATTTTATCCCAAGATTTACTCCGGCCGCATATCCCTTACCAGTATTTGTATTATCAATAAAATAAAGATGATAGTTTTTAACGCCAAGATTTTTTACTTCTTTTTTTAGGCGATTAATTTCTGATTGTGAGGTTTGATATAAAACAAAAATAAAGCCAATTTTTTTATCTTCCATGAGCTAATTTTATCATCTTAAAAATTTTTTAAAAAAGTTTTTTAGA
>JBNASR010000112.1:0-1634 GCA_049717425.1 Microgenomates group bacterium
GAAGGCTCATCTAAAACATACAAAACTCCAGTCAAACCAGTACCAATTTGAGATGCTAATCTTATCCTTTGTAATTCACCCCCAGATAAAGTCTTAGCAGTTCGACTAATTGTCAAATAAGATAAACCAACATTTTTTAAAAAATTTAAGCGACTGATTATTTCCTTTAATATTGGCTTAGCAATCTCTTTTTCATAAATAGTTAATTTTTTTGCTAAATCATTTTCTAAATAACTAATTAAATATTCAATTGAATAATCAGAAAAATCAACGATGTTTTTGTTATCAATTGTTACAGATAAGACTTCTGGCTTCAATCTTTTTCCTTGGCACTTTGGACAAACTTCCTCTTTCATATATTTTTGAATTTCCAGTCCAATAAAATCACTATTTGATTCATAATATCTTTTTTCAAGCTCTGCCACTATTCCTGAAAATTTTTCATAAATTGTTGTTGGTTTACCAAAGCGATTAACGCCACGCACCTGATAGACTTTGTTAGTTCCATAAAGCAAAATATTAATTTTTTCTTGAGGTAGCTGACCAATTGGAGTATTAAGATCGATTCCCTCCTCAAGAGCGACTTTTTTAATCAACCTTGTATACCAAGTTTCATTAAAGAAAAATTTATTAAAAGGCAATATTCCACCTTCCAAAATACTCAAATTTTTATTAAAAATTGAGTTTTTGTCAACTGTAAAAATTGTTCCTATTCCTTTACAATTTTCACAAGCTCCAAGTGGTGAATTAAAAGAAAACATTCTTGGTTCAAGCTCACTTAAAGAGATATTGTCAATTGGACAAGAAAATTTTTCAGAAAAAAGTAATTCTTTATTGTCAAAATTAATAATTACTAAACCATCAGATAAATTCAAAGATTGTTCAACTGATGCTGCTAAACGAGATCGCAAATTAGCCATAAATATCTCATCTTGACTTTGATTAAAACTTAAAGAAAAAGAATCAATAACAACTTTGATTGTGTGTTTATTAGTTTTGATCAAATTTATTTCCTCATGTAAACTTTTTTCTTGATTATCAATAATCACTTGAGAAAAACCTTTAGCCAAAAGATTATCAAAAAGGTCTTTAAACTCACCTTTTTTTTCACGAATAACAGGTGAAAGAATTCTAAACTTTAAAGGCGTCAGTTTATTTTTTGAAAGTTCTTTTTCAATTATCTTAATTGTTTTTTCAACAATTTCATCAACTGACATTTTGCTGATTTCTCGACCACATACAGGGCAATGAGGATGGCCAATTCGAGCAAAAAGTAATCTTAAATAATCATAGATTTCAGTAATTGTTCCAACAGTTGAACGTGGATTATGTGAAGTAGTTTTTTGATCAATAGAGATAGCGGGAGATAAGCCTTCAATTAGATCAACATCAGGTTTATTCATAATTCCCAAAAACTGTCTAGCATAAGCTGAAAGCGACTCAACATAGCGTCTTTGTCCTTCAGCGTAAATAGTATCAAAAGCCAGTGATGATTTACCACTACCAGAAATTCCCGTAATCACCACTAACTTATTTTTTGGAATTTCTAAATTAATATTTTTTAAATTATGCTCTCGCGCTCCTTTTATTTTTATATAATCCATAAAGATAAAAAAAATTTTTAATAAATTAAT
>JBNASR010000113.1:0-1611 GCA_049717425.1 Microgenomates group bacterium
GGCTTTTGACCACTTAAATATCTTATAGTATATCATATATAAGCTCAAAGATCAATTATGCACTTTGTTAGGTAGTCATCTGATACTCCACATCATGTAGGTGAGCTATAAATATGAATAAGTTCTGGATTTAAGCAACCAGTTTCTCGTAAATTCTTTAATAAAGCTTTTTCT
Source organism: Microgenomates group bacterium (assembly GCA_049717425.1). GTDB lineage: Bacteria > Patescibacteriota > Microgenomatia > UBA1406 > GWC2-37-13 > GWC2-37-13. Next base: position 175 of record JBNASR010000113.1, read on the forward strand.
TGTGCTTTACGATTGTTATAAAGTTCCTTTGCGTATGATTTCAGTCTTTTCCTTAGTATATGATAATTATTATATCATCTATTATGAGATAAATTTCAACAGTAATGTTAATTAAGATTTTATCTTTCTATTTTTAAGAAGTTTTGCCAGTCCTTCTGAGATGACTGCACCTTTGCTCAACCAATAATCAAATTTATCTTTATTAATATTTAAAGTCATTGGCTCAGTTAATGGATTGTAAAAACCAATCTCGTCTAAATATTTACCATTTGCTTTGTATCTTTTATTTACAGCAACAATCCGATATGAAGGTTTTCCTTTTTTGCCGATTCGATATAACCTTAGCGCTACTGCCATATTAGAATAATTGTATCAGAAAATATTTAATTTTTCAAAAGCTTTTTTTGCGGCTTCCTCCTCTGCATGTTTTTTGCTATAGCCAATACCTACACCTAGAAGTTTATTATTAAAAAATACACCAACTCTAAAAACTCTTTTATGTTCTGGACCAGTTTCTTCTAATATTTTGTATTCAGGTATTTTTTTGTATTTGCCTTGAAAATACTCTTGCAACTTTGTCTTAAAAGATAAATATAGCTTATTTTTAACAATATAGTCAAGCTTATCTTTAAACAAAAAATTAATTACAAAGTTATAAGCCGTTTCAAAATCTTTATCTAAAAAAATTGCGCCAACTAAAGCCTCAAAACAATCAGCTAAAATATTAATATTTCGATAACCATTATTTTTTATTTCACCTTTTGATAAAAGCAGATATTGATTTAGACTTAATTTCAAAGCAGCATCAGCTAAGCTTTCGGTTTTTACGATTGCTGATTTGATATCGGTATAATCTCCTTCTTTTAAAAAAGCATATTTTTTAAATAAATAAACAGAGGTAATCAAGGATAAAACACTATCACCCAAAAATTCTAATCGTTCATTTGAGGGAAGTCTAAAATTTTTGTGTTCATTCAAATATGATCGATGAACAAAAACATTAAGCAATAAATCTTTATTTTTAAAATTTAGGCCAATTTTTTTTTCAAGTTGTTGAAGATTTTTGTTCTGATTCATAGATTTTTCCTAAAACTGCATTGATAAAAGCATATGATTTTTCACTTCCATATTCTTTTGCTAACTCAACTGCCTCATCAATAATCACTTTAATAGGCTCTTTTTTTTCAATTAAAAGCTCGTATAAAGCTAAATATAATATTGCTAAGTCAATTTTGGCAATTTTTTCAACTGGAAATTTAGGAGCAAATTTTTGAATTTTTTTGTTAAAAAAAGATTTGTGTAATAAAATATCCTTAGTAATTTTAGAAATATTAGGTTGGTCTGAAAATTCTAAACTAAATATTTCTTTAAGTAATTTTACCCTCTTTTGGTGACGAGGATCCATATTATTTTTGACAATGTTTACACTGACGATGA
>JBNASR010000114.1:0-1609 GCA_049717425.1 Microgenomates group bacterium
TAATTGCCAATTACTTAAAAGATCTGACTCATTTTCCAATTGTTGATCTTTTAACAAGAGTTAAAAAAACAAAAAATCAGGCTGAGATAAAAGAAAAAAAACAAAGATACTTAAATATTAAAGGCGCTTTTAAAATAAAAAAAGATGTTAATATTAATTTTATTTCTGGCTCCAGAATCATCCTTGTTGATGATGTAGTTACTACTGGCTATACAGCTTCTGAGGCAGCCAAAATTTTAAAAAAGGCTGGTGCCCAAAAAGTTTATCTTTTTTCTCTTGCTCAAGGATAAAAATGATATAATTATCATTAATATGAAGCCTCAAAAAATTGAGATTACCAACAAAACTATTATTTTTACGGTTTTTTTTATTTTGTTTTTATTTTTTTTATGGCAGATTAAGGAATTAATTTTTGCTTTGATTCTGGCTTTTATAATTAGCGGCGGATTGGAAAAACCAGTACTTTTTTTAAATAAAAAACTTAAACTTCCTTATGTTTTTTCAGTAATAATTATTTATCTTTTATTTCTATTTGGTTTTTTTAATCTTTTTTATGTTGTTGTTCCGCCGTTATTTTTTGAAATCAGTCATTTTGCTAGAAAATTTCCTCAAATCGCCAGCTCAATTTTTCCACAAACTAATTTTTTTGATTTTAGTTTTATTTCACAAAATATTCCCCAGCTAACCAGCAATGCTTTTTCATTAATCAAAAATGTTTTTTCCAACATCGTTTTTATTATCTCAATTTTTTCTTTTTCTTTTTATTTTTTAATTGAAGAAAACTTTTTTCTTAAAAGTTTAAAAAAATTTTTTGAGGATGAGGAGGCAGAGAAAATCAATATTATTATCAAAAAAATTCAAAATCGTATTAGTTATTGGTTTTGGGGAGAGATTTTTTTAATGTTTGCTGTTGGCAGTTTAACTTATTTGGGATTAATATTGTTAAATATTCCCTATCCCTTACCTTTAGCGATTTTGGCTGGGTTGTTGGAAATTGTTCCCAATATTGGGCCAACTGTTGCTGCCATTCCTTCAATTGTTGTTGGTCTATCTCAATCAATTTTTCTTGGTGCAGCCGCTTTAATTTTGGCAATCTTTGTCCAGCAAACAGAAAACAATCTTTTGGTTCCCTTGATTATGAAAAAATTTGTTGGTGTCAATCCTGTGGCAACATTGGCGGCACTAATGATCGGTGGAAAATTAGCTGGGGTCTTGGGAGTTCTTCTTGCTGTGCCAATCACCTTAATTCTTGAGTCAGTTCTTTTGGAGGTTTTAAAAAGACAAAAATGAAAATCGCAATATTGGGAGGAGGAGTAACTGGTTTAACTGCTGCTTATTATTTATCAAAACAAGACCATCAAATTACTATTTTTGAAAAAAACGCTAATTTTGGGGGATTGGCCTCAGGATTTAAGGAAAAAAACTGGCAATGGAGTCTGGAGCGAGCTTATCATCACATTTTTAGCAATGACAATGATATCTTAGAATTTTCAAAAGAAATTGGATTTAATAAATTCTTTTTTAAATCACCGATAACAGCATCATTATATGAAAAAATATCAAATATCCAAAGCAAAAATCAAAAATTTGAAGTTTTTCCTTTAGATAA
>JBNASR010000115.1:0-1574 GCA_049717425.1 Microgenomates group bacterium
CCGTGATGCCTCAAAGTAAAATATTACTTTATTAATACCCCAATGCCTCAAATAAAATATAACCGAAAACTTTAGTCTTTTTTATCTTTTTTGATAATTTTTTACGAACTCTTTCTTTATTTTATCATCTTTTAGTAAAAGATTTTGTAAATTAACAATCTCTTTTTTAATTTTAATAGGGTTTAAGTCTTGATAAATAATTTTCAGCTTTATTTTGTTTTTCTTGCCGATATGTTTTTCTTTTAACACTCGTTGATATGGTGTTTGTGGTTGATCATAGAGTTTCTTGGTTTTTGATCCTATCTTTATTTTTTTAAAACATCTTCTTTGAGGTTTAAAAAAGTTAAGATAAAAGTAAAGCTTTTCATACAAAAGATTAAGAATGATAAGATCTATCTCTCCTTCATACCTTTTGTAACCAACATTATGTCTTACTGTCTTATCATTTCTATTCTCCACCCAAAAGTTATCATCTTTTTTGTAAGGACGAGATCTGGTAAAAGCAATATTGTTTTGCTGACAGAATCGGAAAAAATGAGCGTTGATAAACTCTGCCCCTGAATCTGAGTGAATGCTTTTAATTGAAAAAGGAAAAAGCGAAACTCCTTTTTTAATTTGGGGAAAAACATTTGAGGCAGCTTTGTTTAAACAGGCTCTTATTACATTCCAACCAGTTTTGTAATCAACCATATTTAAGGTTTGAATAAAGTCTCCTCTTGTTACTCCTCCATCATGGGAAACTAAGTCTATTTGAAGTTTGCCTGGTTTATCAACAGTAAAATCCCACTCGATATGAGTTTTTATGGGGATTAAGTTTTGTAAAAATTTATCCTTCTTTTTTAAATACAATCTTCCTTTTAAATCTCGGTAGTCTTGTTTTTTCTTTTCCTCCCTTAGTAATCTATCAATTGTTGCTGGAGAGATAGTTAAAAGCTTAATTTTAATCTCTTCCTTAATCTTTCCACATTCTTTCTCATAAAAAGGCAGAAGAGCTTCAATTTGCGCCTTTAAAAGTTTACCGCAGGAAAAGTCAGACAATTTCCAAAGATTGATTAAATAGTCATTTAACTTTTTATTATTTTTGTATTTTGATAAAATAGCTATTCCTTTTCGTTTTTGGCAAGAAATAACAATTATCTTTTGAGAGAAAATTTTGATTAATCGTTTCCGGTGAAGACCTGTGGTTTGACAAGCAATATCTAAAATCTCACCCTTTCTCTTTTTTGTTGATCTTTGATAGTCTTTGTGAATTTTTTTTAAAAACTTGTATCTTTCAACAAAAGTTAGTTTTGTTTCCATAATTTCCTTGTCTTCTTAAAAATTAATAACTTAAAGATTTAAGAAAACAATTGTGAAATTATATGAGGAAGTTAGACTTTCATAAGAAGAAAGATAGAGTTCGGTAATGTTTAACTTTGAGGCATCAGCTTATTTTTGGTAATATTTTGAATGAGGCACCATCTTGCTTTTTTAATTTAATTTGATATAATAAATACTATATGGATAATTTTAACAAGGTTATTTCTTTTATTTTAGGCCTGGTGGTGGTGATAGTTTTTTTTGGTGTAGTTACC
>JBNASR010000116.1:0-1569 GCA_049717425.1 Microgenomates group bacterium
ACAAAAAATAATATTATTGCAGAAAAAAGAAAGGGAATATCTTTTCCAAAAAAGTAGAAAAGTTCACCGCCAATAATTGGTCCTAGAATTCTTCCCAATGACCCAGCTGACTGAAGAAAGCCTAAAGTGCCTCCATACTCTTCTTTCGGGACATTTTCTGAGGCAATTGCTTGAATTGAGGGATTAGCTAAGCCATTGCCAAGAGGCATAAAAGTCAAAGCTAAAAAGAAAATCAATTGATTTTTGGCTAAAAAAATTAAAAGAAATGAGAAAAATAAATTAAAAGTGGCAATTTTTAAAATGATTTTTTCATTAAATTTTTTTATTAAAAAAGGCAAAATTAATATTTGCACTAATACTGCCAAAATACCTACATAAGCAAAAATTATTCCATTTTTTGAGGCGTCATAATGAAAAGTTTTTTCTGTCCATAAGGCCAGATTGCCTTGAGTTAAAGAGAAAGCTAAATTAATTAAGAAAAAAACAAAAATTAAAAAAGCAAGATTAGGGATAATTAAGATTCGTTTAAATTCTTTAAAATTAAACCCTGTTTTTGGTGAGTAGCTAGCTTTTTTTATATCAACAGTTTCCTTTAAAAATAAAAGAGTTGTCAAAACAGTGATTAAAGAAACAAAAGCTGCCAGAAAAGCTGGAGTTGAATATGAAATTTTTGATAAAACTCCTCCAATAGCTGGTCCAAAAATAAAACCCAAACCAAAAGCAGCACCAATTAATCCCATTCCCCGAGCTCGAGTTTTTCTATCAGTAACATCAGCGATATAAGCTTGGGCAATTGAGATGTTGCCACCAGTTAGACCATCAATCATTCGTGATAAAAATAAAATTGGTAAACTGTTAGCAACACCAAGTAAAATATAGCCAATGGCACTGCCAACTTGCGAGATGATTAAGATTTTTTTTCTTCCATAACGATCAGAAAGTCTTCCTAAAATTGGTGCAGCTAAAAGCTGAAAAAAAGAATAGGTGGCGGTTAAAAAACCAATTTGTGCCGGATTAGCCTGATATTTTTCAGCAATAAAAGGCAAAAGAGGTAGAATAATCCCAAACCCCAAAAGATCTATAAAAACTATTAAAAAAATTGTTAATAATGCTTTATTGTTTTTCATAATAGTTAGAAAATCTAATTATTAGATTATATAACTATTTTAAAAAAAATCAAGAAGATTAGATTTTTTTTAGAAGTTTATTTAAATTAAGAATTAAAAAGGCTAAAAATGACATCAAAGCGCCAAAATAAAAAGTAGCTGAGGGGCTAACTTTTGCCCAAAGTATACCAGCAAACCAAGAAGCAAAAAAAGAAGCAATTGCTAGAATCATTTGGTAAAAACCATAGATTGAACCAGCCTCTTTTTCATTGATAAATTCGCCCAAATAAGCCTTTGAGACACCATCTGTTGCAGCAATATAAACGCCGTAAATTGGGAAAAGTAGCCATAAATATAAACCATCTTTAACAAAACCAAAAAGAAAATAAACTAACGAAAAAACTAATAGTCCAAAAGCAAACATTTTTCGATGACCGATTTTATCTGATAATTTTCCAAGAGG
>JBNASR010000117.1:0-1442 GCA_049717425.1 Microgenomates group bacterium
ACTTTAAAAAATAAAGGTTATATAATTGATGAGAAGTTATTAAAAAAAATTGAAGATGAGGAAACAGTTGTTGGCAAAAACTTTTCAATTTCTTTAACAAGACCATTTCAAAAAGGAGAATTAAATATTGAGGTTATTTTTGATGAAGGATTTAAGCCAAAAAAAATATTTACTTCTCAAGGCATAACAGGAAAAAAAAGAGGAGTTAAATTACCAACCTCTTTTAACAGAGAAAATATTCAAAAGATAAATGAGGAACCATTATCGCCAAATCTTGAAAAACAAAATATAACAATTAAACCAGAAAGTGAGGCTTCTTTAAATGAAAAAACTATTCCTGCCTTACCAGGTAAAGTTACTCCTTTAACTCCAAAACAAGCAGTTTCAATCTATGAAAAGACTGGCGAGGCTTATCCATTTTTAAACCAGTTAAAGGATAAAGAGGGTGAGCCAATTAGACTAACTGAAAAAGCAGAAGATTTGGCAACAACCATTGAAAGAAAAGGTGATGTTTTCAATGCGAATGATATAAAACCAACTAAAGATTTGGGAGCAATTGAGGAGTGGTTACAGCATCCAAGACGCCTGATTGAAAGACTTGGAGATAAGGCAAAAGACTTTATTATTAACTTTCACAGCAATCAATTGGCACAGGCAAAAAGATTTGTTGATAATGAGGTTAAACCAGTAAAGGAAGTTTTGGAAAAATATAACATTAAAAAAGGATCTTTTGAAGAGCGGTTGTTATTTGACTTTGCTGATGGAAAAGTGGGGGAGGATGAGGTTTTAAAAACAAAAAATGGTCAAAATATAATTGAGGCAGCTAAAGTTTTGCGAGGGTTTTATGACAATGTTTTAAATAAAATTAACGAGGTAAGAAGAAAATATGGATTAGATGAGATAGCAAGAAGAGATGATTATATTACTCATTTGGTTGAGTTAAAAGATAAAACTAAAGAAATGGTTGATCTTAACTTTGGTTATTTTAAAGATGTGGTTGGTGATGCACCATTTTTTAAATTTGGACAAAAAAGAAAAGAAAGCACTCAATATACAAAAAGTGTTTATGATGCGGTTGATGCTTATAGCAGAGCCTCTGTTTTTCAGATTGCCCTGCCTCCTATTATTAACCGATACAAAATATTCTCTCAAGCTTTACTGGAAAAAGGATTACCTAACTTTGCTAAGTATGTTATGGACACAGCCTCATACCTACAAAAAGGACTTGACCCAACAACGGCAGCTATAAAGGAAACAAGATTGGGAAAAAATGTTCTTGAATCTTTAGACTCAATCTCAAACAATATTTCCAAGAATTTAGTTTTACACAACATCTCAGCGGCGATTTCAAACTTTACTCAGGCTGCCACCTTTATCCCTTCTCAATTTGGACTTGGGCATTTTATTGCGGGGATAGGCAAGACTTTATTTGGCAAAGATAA
>JBNASR010000118.1:0-1328 GCA_049717425.1 Microgenomates group bacterium
AAATTTTTGTAAAAGTTAAATTAAAAGCAAATCAAGCAAAGGTGATTAAGGTAAACGAAGGCTATTTTCAAGCATTTGTCACTCAACCAAAAGAAAAAGGAAAAGCCAATAAACAAATTATTAAACTTTTAGCAGATTATTTTAAAACTTCTTCATCAAAAGTTCAGATTATTAAAGGTGAAAAGTCAAAGGAAAAAATAGTTGAGATTTTAGTATAATTTTTCAATGAAAAACTACTGCACTTTATATTTAGTTCGTCATGGAGAGACAGATTGGAATGTAAAAGGGTTAGTCCAAGGCCATAGCGATATTCCTTTAAATGAGAAAGGTCGTTTACAAGCAGAAGAATTAGCGAAAAAATTATCGTCAGTAAAATTTAGCGCCGGATTTTCCTCAGATTTAGTGCGAGCAAAAGAAACAGCTGAGATCATTGCTTTAAAACACAAGATAAATATTATTACTTTGAAAAAACTGCGAGAGCGAGCTTTTGGTAGATTAGAAGGGTTGAGTTGGAAAAAAGAAAATCAAGAAAAAGAGGAGTTGGTTAAGCTTTGGGAAAGATTAGGTGAGTTAACTGAAGATGAGATTAAAAAACACAATCTGCAAGGTTTGGAGACTGATGATATCTTAATGGGACGTTTTATTCAAGCTTTGCGAGAGATTGCCATCGCTTATCCCAATAAAAACGTATTAGTTGTCAGTCATGGAGGAGTGATGCGAGCTTTTTTGATTCATCTTGGTTATGCGACTAAAGATCAGCTACCTTCAGGTTCAATTGATAATACGGCTTATATAAAAATCTTTTCTGATGGAGTCGAGTTTGAAATAATAGAGACAAAGGGAATAAGAATTAAAAGAGATTAAAAATAACATACTTGTTATATTTATATGCGGTCGCATATACTTATGACAAGTATAAAATTAGTTTGTTAAGAAGCTGTAAAAAATAAATTTTATTGGAATTTATGTGGGATTTATGAAAATTTTTTGAAGTTTTAGAAAATTTTTTATTTTTTTCTCTGTTTCTTCAAGAAAAACTTTTTTTGTTTTGTAAGAATTTTTAATGATGATTTTTTGAAAGGGAATGATTTTAAAATATTTTAGCCATAGAGGATAAAGATCAAAGATAATTTTTTTATATTTTTTAAAACGTTTTTTAATTTCGTCTTTATCAATAATTCCTGCCTCTTTGATCCTTTGCCAATACTTATTTTTTCTTCTTTTCCAAGAAATTTTAGGCTTAACATCTATAAAAATTACCATTGATTGATAGTTTTTATAAATTTTTAAATATTTTTTAAAATATGTTTTGGCACTTTTAAAATTGA
>JBNASR010000119.1:0-1256 GCA_049717425.1 Microgenomates group bacterium
TAATCGCCTATTCGTATTATCATCAATAAATCTTAACTTTCACACCTTTAATTTTTATAATACTCTTTAACCTGAAACAAGATATACCAAGAGATTATTGCCCCTATTAATCCTCCAATTATGCCTCCATAAAAAACACTTGATAATAAACTCACTAAACTGGCATAAAACACCAATCGCCAAGCTTTTTCTTCTCTTTTAAAAAGTCCTTTGACAGCCAGCGCTTCAATCACCAATGCTATTGTTAAAATTATCATTGCAATCGTGTAATTTAAACCAAAACCCATCCTCCAACCACCCATCATCGGGCTAAATGGAGACAAAATTACTCCTAATCCAAAAGCTGCTAATATCCCTGGAATTGAAACAATTATTCCCAAAATCACCAAATAAGGAGTAAATTTAACAATCAACTCCTTAATATTTTCAGGTATTGAAAATGGCGCTTTATCAACAAGATAAAGCTCTAAAGTCTCCTCAAGCTGACTTAAGGCTGATTTGATATCAGTGTTTTTTGACATAAATGTTTTTTAAAAATTTTTAATAATTTAAGTATAAATAATTTTTTAAATCAAGTCATTGGCAATTGCCTCTCTTATCCAAGAAAAAAATTTTTCCATCGCCCATAAATTATGATATGTCGCTAAAGTATATCCCAAAAGCTCACGATTTTTAAATAGATGATGAAGATAACTTTTAGTAAAATTTTGGCAGACATAACAATTACAGCTTTCATCAATTGGTGAAAAATCTCCTCGATAAGCTCCTTTTAAAATATCAATTTTCTCCCATTCAATTTTTAGCTTTTGATTTTTAACTTTTAATTTTAAAATCGTCCCCATCCTTGCTAGTCTTGTTGGTTCAACACAATCGAAAGTATCAATTCCATATGAAACCAAATCAAAAATATCATCAAACTGGCCCACGCCCAAAAGATGAACAGGCCGATCTTTTGGCAAATAATCAGCCACCCAGCGAACTTGATCCCGCATCTCACTTTTGCTCTCACCCACTGACACCCCTCCAATTGCCACACCCTCAGTATTTTGTGACACCACAAACTCCGCTGATTTTTTGCGCAAATCCTCAAACACTCCACCCTGAATAACACCATATAAGTGTTGTGTATTTTCAATTTTTAATTTTTGATTTAAATTTTTGATTTTTGATTTTTGATTTTCTTTATACACCTTTTCAGCCATCGATGCGTCCTTTCAGTTGCTTCCTTTGTATATTCATAACTTACTCCATAAGGA
>JBNASR010000120.1:0-1155 GCA_049717425.1 Microgenomates group bacterium
ATGACTTATATTACATAAAAAATTCATCTCTCTGGCTTGATGTTATTATAATAATTAAAACGATAAAGATATTTCTTTTGAACATATCAGACCTCATTTAAATTCAAGACTTCGCCAGATGTACCAGCTGGCAATTGAATAGTAAGGTGACCAGTTGTTTTTGTTTGCGATTTGAAAAATTTTCTTTGCATCAGGTAATTTTCTTAATCCATATAATTTCATTATTCCTTTTCTTATTCCAAGATCTTCTGTTGGCAAAATATTCAATCTTCCAAGTGAAAAAATTAAAAACATATGGGCTGTCCATCTGCCAATTCCTTTAACTTTAGTAAGCTCATTAACAATTTCTTCATCAGATAGCTCGTTAAATTTATGGAGATGTATCTCTCCAGAATTAATTTTTGAACACAAATCTTTTAAGCATCGAATTTTAGCATTTGATATGCCGAGTTTTCTCAAATCCTCATTGCTTGTTTTTAAGATATCATCTGGTGATGGAAATTTTTTTGGTATGTAATAATCAGCAAATCGGTTGAAAATCGATTGAGCCGCATACATTGATAATTGTTGTGAGATTACTGCATCAACTACTGATTCAAATGGATCGTTTTGTGGTCTCAGTGTGCAAGGTCCAATTTTTTCAATTACTTCTGCTAATATTTTATCATTCGATTTTAGATGATCAACGGCTTTTAACAATTCTTTGTTAAAAGAATGTTTAGAAGTATTTTTTATGCTTTCATTGTATTGCTTCATAGGATTTTAAAATATGAAAAATTTTTGAGGCTATCTATTTTTTTGAAGCAAGGAATTGAGCTAAGTTGATTCCAAAAAAACAAATATTAAAGTAAAAATAAAAATTCTCAGTCAAGCAAAATTATTCTGCCTGACTGAGAAACAAATAAATTATTAATTCTTAATTTTTATTATTAAAAGAAGCTTACCAAATGAACAACTTCATCATTATAAACTAATAAACTCGCATTGATATTTTTCTCTTCGACGAGGATTTTGTAATCGTCACCAACGCCAATCGATTTTTTATGAATTTGTTCTGCGTCAAATAACTCACCAACCTTGCTCATAAAAGTAAATTTGTAGTCAGCTTTTGTATCAAATTTCAAGTGATTATAACCTTGAGCATCAACTATAACG